>CANPWK010000092.1 GCA_947584105.1 uncultured Bacilli bacterium | reverse complement strand
AATGCTGAAATAGTTAAAACGCCAGGAGGAATTGGACCAATTATAATTGCTATGTTACTAAAGAATGCAATTTATTGCTATCAAAATAAGAAAAAATGAAAATTTCAAATAGTTTAAAAATTGTTATAGGCTTTTTTACTATATTATTAATTGGATTAATTGCCAGTGTCTATCATATTGATATTAATGGTTTTATATACAAATTTAATGATAAATTAAATAGTGATAACAGAAATTCAAAGAAAATTAACGTTCAATTATCAAAGTGTATTGATGGCAATACAGCTCAATTTAAAGAAAGTGGGAAAGTTTATAATTATCGTTTTTTAGGAATTAATACACAAGGCTCTAATTATCGTAAACAAGCTGATAGCTTTGTATGTAATAAATTATCAAATGCTAAAAAAATTTATATTCAATATGAAACACAAAGTGTCCATAAGACTAAAGATAATTATAAATTGGTATGGGTATTTGTTGACGGTAAATTATTACAAGAGCAATTAATCTTAAATGGGCTTGCTAAAATTCAATTTGTTTATACTAAACTTAGTTATTTAGATAATCTTTATAATGCTTTAGACAGTGCTAAAAAAAGAAAAATAAATATATATAAAAATTATAATAACAAAGTATATGATGAATATTATACGGTCATATATGATAATCCTGATAATAAATTTGAAGTTAACATAAAAAAAGGTGATATTGCTACTATTCCTGCTAATCCTCAAAGAGATGGTTATATATTTGTTGGTTGGATGAGCGATAATGAACTTTATGATTTATCTAAGCCAATATATAGTAATTTGATTTTAACACCAAAATTTGCTAAAAATACATAAAATGTATTTTTTTTCATATATTTAATTAGGTGGTATAGTGAAAGAGCAATTTAAAGAATTTGTAAAAAAAAATCCGGTTTTGATTAAATATACTAAATCTAAGGAAATGACTTGGCAACAATTTTACGAGCTTTATGATTTATATGGTGAAGATGATAATGTTTGGAAAAAATATTTGATAGATAATCAAGAACAAAAAATAAACTCTATTAAAGAAACTACTGCCTTTGCTGATTTTTTAGCATTTTTAAAAACTATTAATTTAGATAGTTTGCAAGAGGGAATTAATAGTATTCAAAGGGTATTAGGAGTCTTTCAAGATTTTTCGAATAAAGATACAAAGCAAGAAGAAAAAAAAGAATATAAGCCAAGACCATTATATAAGCATTTTGAGGATTAATGAGTTTAGATATTCAGTTTAAATTGAAAAGTAATAATCTTTATTTGAAATATTTAAGAACTCATTCATATTGGTATAAGTATTTAAATAGAGATCCTAATTCTTTTTTAGAGTTTGAAAATAAGGTAAAAGAAGATTATCATCTAAGACCTATAGATAGAATAAATAGAACTTTCGATACAATAGATATGGTAAGTAGCATAATAGCTAGTTTAAATTCTTGACATAAAAAAATAATAATTATATAATTTTTTTGGTGATATAATGCGAGTAATTAGTGGTATATATAAGGGGCGAAAATTGATAGGTTATGATCTAGATGGAACTAGGCCAACAATGGATAGAGTTAAAGAATCGTTATTTGCAATTATTAATAAATATCTTCCAAACAGTTGTTTTTTAGATCTTTTTTCTGGTAGTGGATCAATTGGTATAGAAGCTTTATCTAATGGTGCTGCAACTTGTTATTTTATAGATAACAGTAAAAAAGCAATCAATATTTTAAAACATAATTTATGTAATATTTCAAATAGCACAATAATTAACAAAGATTATAAAGAAGCTTTAAATTTATTAAAAAAAGAAAATATTAAATTTGACATAATTTATATAGATCCACCATACCATATAAATATTTTAAATGAAGCTTTGATGTTAATTGAAAAATATAATTTATTGAATAATAATGGTATTATTATATGTGAATATGAAGAAGAAATACCTTGCTGTACTTACCCGTTGTTATGTGATAAAAAATATGGCAAGACTAAAATTAAGATTTTTAAAAAAGATAGTAATTAGATTAATATAATTATTAAATATAATAATTTAATAGTAAAAGATGATAAAAATAATATTCTATTTAAAAGTTATATTGTATCTATTAAAAATTTTAATTAATCAAAAATAATTAATAAAAAAAGTTTTAGTTCTTTTCTACTAAAACTTTATCTTTAATAGATAGGTGAATAGCCATCTTTTCTAATTTGGGAATAAAATTTAATTCTTCTTTATTTAAATAAAAAGTATAAATAATATTATTACTATATTTTTTAGTAATAATATTTTTGTTATTTAATACGTAATCAATTAATTTTAAATTATTATAATCAAATTCTAATTCAATTAAATAACCTTCTTCTAACTCAATTGTAGTAGTTAATTTTAAAGCTTCAATTACTGATTTTGAATATGCTCGAACAAGGCCACTAGCTCCTAATTTTATGCCCCCAAAATATCTAATTACTATAGCTAGAATATTATTTAAATTATTTTGCTTTAAAACATTTAGAATTGGTATACCAGCAGTGCCACTTGGCTCTTTATCATCAGAACATTTTTCTAGATTATTTATAATGTATGCAAAACATATATGATTGGCATTTTTATATTCTATTTTTAGTTGATTTAAAATATGGTTAATATTATTCATATTATCTATTCGATATATTTGGCAAATAAATTTAGATTTTTTTATAATATATTCATAAGTTACATTGTTTTTGATTGTTTTCATAACTAAATTATAAAATAAATCTAAAAATGTGTCAATAATAATTAATATTGACAAAGATATTAATTTATTATAAAATGTAATTGATAATAAGGAGATTTATATGACTTTAAAGAAGAAAAATAGTAGATTAGCATTTATTGTTGTTATAGTTTGTATTGTATTATTTATTGCTTTACTTTCTTATGAATTTATTGCTCGTAGTTTTAATTTAAATAGTTTAATGGGAAATTCTATTACTACTACTTTTTATTATTGTGAGGATTCTACTTATACTTTAAATAATAATATGTGTATTAAAACTAATACTAAACCTTCTAGTATTCTTGGTGATGTAAATAGTGATTCTAAAGTTGATAATATTGATTCAGAAATACTAAATCAATATTTAGCTAAAAAACTTGATTTAACTGAGGAACAATTAATTGCTGCTGATGTAAATAGTGATGGAATAATAAGTGTAGGGGATGCGGAAAACATTAGGTTATATTTAAATGGCCATGTGGCTGGAAGTGATTATTTAAGTAAAATAGGTAATGTTAACGTATGTCCTAAAAATTACGATCTTAAAAACAACATATGTGTTGAAGAAATTAGTGTAAAAGCAAAAGAAGCGCAATATAAAAGAGGAGATATTAATTTAGATGGTGTGTTAGATAGTAAAGATATTGATCTTCTAAATGATTATTTAAATAAACAAAGTAATTTATCTAACCTTCAACTTAATATTGCCGATTATAATGCTAATGGAACTGTTGATATAAATGATTTAAATGAATTAACAAAAGACTTAAAGGTAAAAAGTGATGATAATTTAGTTATTGGGGATATTAATTTGGATAAAACAGTTAATAGTAATGATGTTATTTTATTAGAAAAATATTTAACACAAAATATTAATTTAGATGATGAAGTAGTGTCTTTAGCTGATATTGATAAATCTGGCAAAGTTGATGTAAACGATTTACAACTATTGGCTAAAAAGGTATCAGATTTTTATCAAATTGGGGATATTAATTTAGATGGAATTGTTGATACTAAAGATTTAACTTTGTTGCAAAATTATTTTAATAAAATTACAAATTTAAATAAAGTACAATTAAATCTAATTGATATAAATGGCGATTCAACGTTTAATAATGATGATATAATTGTTTTAAGAGGTAAGGTTCTTAATTTAAATAAGTATAAAAATGGTGATGTCAATATGGATGGCAAATTAAGTGCTGATGATGTTTCTATTATTGAACAATACATTTTAGCTAAGACAACTTTAACTTTTGATCAAATGTCTTTAGCTGATTACAATAAAGATAATAAAATAGATAATTTAGATGCTAATGGTTTGGCAGAAACTATTGCTAATAATTATAAAACAAAAGATATTAATATGGATGGTAAAATAAATATATTAGATATTAATTTACTTTCTGATTATTTATTAAATTTAAAACAATTAAATACAGTTCAAAAAATTTTGGCTGATACAAATAAAGATGGTAAAGTAAGTGCTGATGACTTATTAACTAAGTAACATCAGCCTTTTTTATGAATAAATTCCTTTGTTAATCAAAATTTGATGAAATAAGGAAATAAAGAGATGTAAAAAAAAGTGAACGCA
>CANPWK010000091.1 GCA_947584105.1 uncultured Bacilli bacterium | reverse complement strand
GTTTTTATATTTATACTAAAATATTCATTTTAAATTTTTTAATTATTACCAAAAAAGTCTACAAAGGAAAAAATATATTATTTATTTTTATTTACATTAATTTAAATATTTGATATAATTTTTTCTAGGTGATTATATTGACAAATAAAGATTTAGCAAATTTGATTTTTCCAAATGTTACTAAAACGGTTGAAGATATTGAGAAAATGTATCCTAAAAGACAATTAAAAGAAAATGAGGAAGTTACACGTTTTGCTCCTTCTCCAACTGGGTTTATGCATATAGGAAATTTTATGATGGCCTTAATTGATTATATAATAGTAAATAATAATGGCGGAGTATTTTATTTAAGAAATGAAGATACTGATAAAAATCGTGAAGTGGATGATGCTATAAATTTAATTATGGATACTTTAAAACATTATAATATTGTTCCAGATGAATATGAATATGATAATAAAGTTGTTGGAAATTATGGCCCTTATATCCAAAGTAAGCGAATGGAAATATATCATGTATATATCAAGCATTTAATTGAAATTGGCCGAGCTTATCCTTGCTTTTGCACTCCTGAAGATTTAAATTTAATGCGTGAAAGACAAGAACAAACAAAAATTAGGACAGGATATTATGGGAGATTTACTAAATGTCGTAAGTTATCTGTCGAAGAAGCTATTAATAAAATTAAAAATAAAGAGCCATATGTTATCAGATTTAAATCAAATGGTGATTTTGAAAATAAAATATGGGTAGATGATTTAGTTAAAGGACGACTTCATTTAAGTGAAAATGATATCGATGATGTAATAATGAAAAGCGATAATTTGCTTCCAACTTACCATTTTGCTCATGTTATCGATGATCATTTAATGCATACTACAATAGTAGTTAGAGGTGAAGAATGGTTGCCAAGTGTGACTAAACATATTCAAATGTTTGAGGCATTTGGTTTTAAGGCTCCAAAATATGTTCATACACCTTTGATTTTAAAAAAAGAAGGAGAAAGTGTACGAAAAATAAGTAAGAGAAAAGATAAAGAAGCATTAATGAAATATTATGAAGAGGTTGGATATCCTAGTTTAGCTGTTATTGAATCTGTTATGACTATTATAAATTCCAATTATGAACAGTGGCACCAAGAAAATCCTGATAAAAGTTTTTTAGATTTTCAGTTTGATCCTAAAAAAATGAGTTCTTCAGGAGCTTTATATGATTTAGTTAAGTTAGAAGATATATCTAAAAACATTATTTCAAAAATGACAAAAGATGAACTTTATTCTAAGTCTTATGAATGGTCAAAAAAATATGATAATAAATTACAGTCATTAATAGAACAAGATGTAGATTATTATAAAAACATTTTAAATATCGAACGCGAACAGGAAAAGCCAAGAAAAGATATTGCTAAATATCAAGATATATATAATTTAATTTGGTATATGTATGATGATTTATTTACTGATATATCTTATGAATGGGGTAGTATAACAGATATTAGTGATATAAAAAATATATTAAATATATATATTAATGATTATTATAATGATAATGATTCTAAAGATGAATGGTTTGCTAAAATTAAAATATTAGCGGAAAGATTAGGTTATGCATCTAATATGAAAGAATATAAAAAAAATAAAGATAAATATAAAGGCAATGTTGCAGATATTGCAACTGTATTACGTGTAGCTTTAACTTCTAAAAAGAATACACCAGATTTATATGAAATAATGCAATTGTTTGGCAAATCTAGAATTCAAAATCGTTTTTCACAAATTTAAAAGTATTATCATTCAATACTTTTTTATTTAAAAATTTTTACAATAATTATATAAAAAGAGAGGATAATAATGAATTTAGTAGAATTATTAGTAGAGAATTTAACACATTTAAATAAAACTATCAGTGTTATGGAATCTTGTACTGGTGGAGGGTTTGCCAACAGCATAACTAATGTACCAGGAGCAAGTGAGGTCTTCAACTTTAGTGCGGTTACCTATTCTAATGAATTTAAAATTAAAATGGGTGTTGATAAAAATATTATAGATAAATATAGTGTATACAGTATGGAAACTGCTAATGAAATGAGTAAAAATATCAGTCTATTTGCTGATGCTGATTATGGAATTGGAATAACTGGTAAATTAAATAGAGTAGATAAAAATAATTTATATGGTGAAGATAATAAAGTTTATATAAGTATATATGATAAAGATCATAATAAATTTTATAATCATACTATAATAGTAGATAAAACTACAAGACAAGAAAATAAAAAATCAATAATTAATTTAATAATAACAAGGCTTTTAGAAATCTTATAATGAGCTTTTAAAAATTATATTAAAGTAAAAAATAAAAAGTAAAATCTATGCATTTTACTTTTTTGGTAATTTATGATAATATATGCAAAAAAGTGAGGGAGATATTATGGGGGATAACATTAATATTCTTTTAAATTTATTAAATGAAAACATTATAGATGGTACTTTATATAATAGCGAAGATATTCAAGATTTCATCAATAATTTAAATACAGAATTAAAAAAAAGTGATTATATTAAAATTGTTAATTTAATTTTAGATAAACTTGATTTAACAAATTCTTCTAATTTAGTAACCATATTTTCTAATAAACCTAAATTTAAAATTTCTACTTATAAGAATATTTTAAGAATTAAAGCCTCTAAAATTTTTGATGAGTTAAAAAGTCAAAAAGGTAGTTTATTTGTATCTTTTTCAAGAGAATTATGTGATAGCTTAGTTAATCATGATGTTAAAGATGTATTAATTATGTATAAAAAAGAATTGAAATATATAGATACTGTATGTAATGTAAATGATTTTATTCATTTAATTAAAAAGCATAAGTCGGCTATACTTTCTTATGATAACATTGAAATTAACAACACTAAAACAGAAATAAGAGAATATAGTAGACACTTTAATATATTATATAAAGAGTATTTTATAAAAAAATATATTGAAAAAGAACTCGAAAAAATAAAACAAGATTTTATAATAAAAGGTGATTATAATTCAAATAACTTTAATTTAATAAGTGAGTCTGCCTTTTTGAATTTATTTTTAGATGACAAAAAACTTAGTAATAATTTTAAAAGCAAAGTATTAGATTATTTTAATGTAGAAATTGAAAATAATTTAATCGAAAAAATTATTCATAATATTTTGAATGATAATGATAAAAAGAATTATGAAATTTTAAAAATAGATTATATGATGGATGATATAAATCAGAAAATAGAAATTTTAAAACAAAATAAGTCTTTCCATAGACTAGTTAGAAATTATCGTAAAAATTTTAATGCTATTTTTAAAAATTTCGATAAAGATTTATTGATGACTATTTTTGATGATATCAATAATATTAATAGTTATAGGCAATATTTGACTAAATTAGAATTTTCTTTTCTAATTGAAATAATTGATATATATAATGAAGCTAATTGTAAAATTAATATTGTAGATAATAATATTATATTTTATCAAAAAAGTGCTATAGATGATATTGAACTTGCAGATATTAAAAAAGCTATATTAAATTACAAAAAATATTTAGGAATAAAGAAATTAATTATGAAATATTATGTTAATTTAAGTAAATCAAAAAATAATATTTTAGATACATTTGATGATAATCTTAGTAATATTGATGCCAATAATTTAATATTTGATGATGATAACTATAAAATCAAAAATGAGAATACTTTATTAAATATAAAATTATTATTTGATATTATAAAAAATATAAAACCACATATTATTGATAATTATGATACTAAAATTATTGATTATATAAAGAAGATATTATTTGATGAAGGACTTTTAGGATGTGTTATGAAATATAATTCTGATATAGATATTTCTAATATTATAAATTGTATTAAAAATATAGAAAAATTTGATAAAGTAAAAAATATCAAAAATATTGATTTAGAATATTTAATTAAACAAACTAATTTATATAATATTGCTGATGAATTTTCAATATCAGTATTAGGTTTAGAAAATGCTAATAAAATAATTAATAATAGGCAATTTATTCAAAATAATAACTTTCAAAATATTGAGCAAAGATTAAAAAAAGCAGTAGATTTATCTATCAGATCTGTAAGTAAAAATAAGTCATCTATTCCTTATGATATTACTACTAAATTTAAAAACATTATAATTTCTAGATATGATAATGATGATCCAGATTTATTAGTTTCAGGTATTGATACTAATACTTGTTTTAAAATAGATGGTAATGATAACGATTTCGTTTTTTATACTGTATTAAATAAAAATGGCGCTGTTTTAAAAATAACTGATGATAAGAATAATTTTATTGGAAAAATTAGTGTTTTTAGACAAGCTAATGTGTTATTTATTAATGGAATTCG
>CANPWK010000090.1 GCA_947584105.1 uncultured Bacilli bacterium | reverse complement strand
ACCTGTTAACGATTTTAATTCTAAATTTAATTTTTGGCGACTAAATAATGTTTTTTCAATGGATGTAAATACCTTAATAATATTACCACCGGTTTTATTTAAAACTGATAATGAACTAGTTAGATAAGCTGCTTCTTCCAATTTTATTCTATTGGCAAATCTTTTAAATACTTCTTCAATATCTAGTCCAAAAGAAATTTCTAATGACATTTTTTTAAATTCATCAGCAATAGCTCCTTCTAATTGTTGAGACACAAGATTTACTGCTTGAGTAATACTTCTTCCAGATTTAAAGCAATTATTCATAATAATAATAGCCTGTAATAAATCTTTTTCTATTCTTTTTCGATATTTATAATATCTATATGCATAAATTATATCTAATAGATAAAACCCAACTACAAAAGGAATAACCAGTTCAAAAATATTAAGCAATTTAAAACGAAGAGTTTGAATTATTATTGAAAATATTAATGAAAGAAAACCCACTATTATTTTCATCGATACAAAATCAACCCCAGAATATTTTCCATTACTAAATGCATTTGTATATTTGTTGTATCGTTTACTTAATTTATTTATTGATTCAAATCTATCTATAGAATTAGATATATTATAAATTATACTATCTAATTTAAAAGATAACCGATCAAAAAACGATTTAGTATGATCTTTTAGAGGACTTACTGTATACTTTAAAAATCTTTTTTCTAATCTTACACTTTTATCTAGAATTAAAAGAAATATTAAAATGCATATCAAAATTCCTATGATAATAATCTGACTAATACTTAAAAGATAATTATTAGAATTTATATTTAAAGTTACATCTTTTGTTGATATATTGCCAGCAGTATCACTAACTGTATAAACTAAGGTTTGCTTTCCTGATTTACTTAAATCTATCTCATCTATATTAGTTTGGATTGTAACATCATCATTACTATATTTATCAGTAACAGAAATATTAGAATAAATATCATAATTTGTTCCTGTCTTAAGATTAACTACATCTTTTTTTAACTTTATAATAGGTTTCTCTTTATCTATTTTATAAGTATCAGTAATAAACGTATTATATCCCGTATTACTATGAGCAATAATCTTAATTCTATAGTTACCTGATTGATTTAAAATAATATTAGAACTACTATTATCATCAACAGAAACCTTATTTATCTCAACATCATCTTTTAATATTATATACTGATAATTTGTTACAAATGCATTTGGAACATAAGTAACAATTGTATCTTTATTAGTTATATCACACCCATTTAAACTAAGTGTTCCAACTTCATTCATAACTCACCTTCTTAATTATAATAAATTTCTCATTATCTGAAATTTCAAAAAATTTTTATAATAATTTATTTTTAGATAAATATAAATTTTAGTACTTATATTAACTTATCTTTAATTTCAACTAAATATCAAATATATCAATACTAATTCCTTTAGCCTTTATTTTATCCATTACCTTTGGCCTTTTACAATTAGTTACAAATGAACCAGTAACCTCCCCATTTTCTGTAATTCCTTCTTGTTTAAATTTAAATATTTCATTTAACTTAATATCATCATTATCAAAACCTACTATCTCTGAAATACTAGTAATTTTTCTTTTTCCATCACTAAGACGAGCAATATTAACAACTATATTTATAGCATTTACTATATATTCTCTAATAGCAGATACCGGTATTTCCATTCCTGCCATTAAAACCAATGTCTCCAATCTGTTTAAAGCATCACTAGGGCTGTTAGCATGCATAGTAGTTAAACTTCCAGAATGTCCTGTATTCATAGCCTGTAACATATCAAAAGCTTCTTTTCCACGAACCTCTCCAACAATGATTCTATCAGGACGCATACGTAAAGAATTAATAACTAAATCTCTAATAGTTATAGCTCCTTGCCCTTCATAATTAGTAAGACGAGTTTCAAGAGAAATAACGTGATTTTGATGTAACTTTAGCTCAGCCGCATCTTCAATGGTGATAATACGTTCATCATTATGTATAAATGATGATAATACATTCAATAACGTTGTTTTTCCACCACCAGTACCACCACAAATAATAATATTTAATTTAGCTTTAACACAAGCTTCTAGAAAAATCGCCATATCATTTGTAAGAGCACCACCACGTAGGAAATCATCTATATTTGCCAAATCCTGTTTAAACTTACGAATCGTTAATACTGGACCTTTTAAAGATAAAGGAGCAATTACTGCATTAAGTCTAGAACCATCACTAAGACGAGCATCAACCATAGGATTAGCCGTATCAATAGTTCTACCAAGAGGTTGAATCAAACGTTGAATAGTTCTTATAATATGAGCATCATTGATAAAAGACACACTATCATCTTTAACTATTTTACCATCAATTTCAATATAGATTTCATCTTTCCCATTAACCATTATTTCTGTAATACTTTTATCCTTTAAAAGTTCTGTAATTGGTCCATTGCCATTAACCTCATTATCAATTAGATTATATATATAACTTCTCTGTTCAAGAGTTAAATCATAACCATCTAGTGAAGAATCTACAACTTCTCTAATAAAGTTTTCTTCATCCGGCTGATTGTTTATATTATCATCGATTAAATTTTGAATTATCTTACTACGTAATAAATCAAGTAATTCTTTATTTTTAAATCTATCATAATCTGATATATTATGATATTCTTCTTTTTCAATTGTTAAATTAAATTCATCAACAAAATTTTTAGAATTCATATTTCACCTACTTAATTAAATCATCAGCTATCTGTTCTAAAACTTTAATATTTTTATGTTTTAAAAATTTATTACTTAAATCTAAAATTTGACTATTTATAATATATTTATCAATATCTTTAATATAAAAATCATTAGATATTACATAATCAATATTATCCTTAATAATATTCCTAATATCAAATTTTTTAAATACAGCCTTATTTTTATCACATGCATCATAAAGAATTATTTTATAATTTTTTAATTGCATATCCGAAAAAATAGAAATCATTGTACGCATATTTTTCAAATTCATACTATTATTATTTATTAAATATAATATTTGATTGCTATTATCAAAAGTAACTAAATTTATTTCATTTAATACGTGATTAGTATCAACTAAAATAACATCATACCTAGTAATAACTTTAGAAAATAAAGAATTTAAAAATTTAGAAGTTATTCTACTTGCATATCTAGGATCCTTAGGAGCTGCTAAAAAGTCTATAAATTCATTTGCTTGAGTAATATAAGAATCAATATTACTAAAATTATTATTAGTTATATCTTCAAACAAAGTATATAAATCTTTTTTACTATCTTTATTTAAAATTGCTTCTATATCTCCTGAAAATAAATCCATATCAATAATTAAAACTTTTTTGTTTTTTCTAGCATAAATTCCTGCTAATGTAAGGATAAAAGTTGTTTTTCCAACGCCACCTTTAACTGAAGTAACTGTAATCATCTTTCCTTTTTTTACTGCCATTTTATCCCTCCTTTGTAATAATTATCTTAGAATCAATAATACGCCCTTTATAGGAAATATTTAATTTTTGATTATTAACTAAATATTTGAATAATCCATGATAATCTTTTAAAACTGTTATAGCAATTTCATTATTATCTATAATAATTTTAATATCATCCTTATTTAATTTAGGATCATTTTTTATAATTAAATCTGTTAATGTTCCTTGTATGTTATTATCATCAATATGATTTAATCCATATTTAATAGTATCTTGAACAACATTTGATAATTTTCTTTTTTCGATACTAAATATTCCTAAATTAACAACAAGCGCAACTAACATAAATAATATGGGAATTATAATAACAAAGCAAACTAATACCTGACCTTTATTATTCATTTTTTTCATTTAAAACAACCGTTCTAGAAGATTTAATCTCATAATTTTTACCTAAAGCTTGACTTACGATTGGAGTAATAACTTTAACCTGTTTAGATAAAGTAATTTTATTATAATTGCCAACCTCTTCATATTTTATTTTAAAATTCTCTTTTCTAGTAAAAGATAAAACAGCATCATTATCACCAATTTCGTACATATTGACAATTGTATCCAAATCATTTTCCAGTGCATATTTTTTTACTATGATATTACCTAAATCAAAAACTGCTAAACAAGTAAATATCAATATTGGTAAAATAATTACAAATTCTACTAACGCTTGCCCTCTATTATTCACTTTATCACACTCATTATCTTAATTAATTATAGCAAAATATTAAAAAAAAAGATAGTATTATATAAATAATAACCAAAAAAAGTAAAAATATTTTTATTTTTACTTAATTATATTGCTCCCTAGTTTGACAGTTTTAATATAAAAAACTTACATAGATATTGAAAAATCTAGTTTTTTCATCATTTTATACTTGCGTATGTATTCGTATGTGTGATATAATATAAATGTAATGTAGGT
>CANPWK010000089.1 GCA_947584105.1 uncultured Bacilli bacterium | reverse complement strand
AGCAGCAGTACAGGCTGCAGTAGGGTTTGCAGCAGCAAAAGGATCATCAGCAGAAAATGCTTTTAAAAATGGAGCAACCTTTGACGAAGCCGCAATAACCAGTGCAGTATCAGGAGTAACCGGAGCTATATCTGGAGCTACATTAGAAAAGGTAGGTGCTGCAGCTAAGGGAGCAAAAAGTATCAAAGATGTTGCTAAAAGTACAATAAAAGGAATGGGAGCAGCAGCATCAGAACCAGTAATAAATTCAGCAGTAGAATATGCAACATACGGAAATAAAATGACAGATGAAAATGGGAATTTAATGTATGATAATTTTGTAGATTATTATGTTAATTCTGGAGGACTATTAAATACAGCCGTAGCTGGAACTGTTGGTGGAATTAGTACTGGAATAAAAGGTGCTCAGGGATATAAAAATAATAATTCAAAGACTAATAATTTAATTCAAAAAAGTACAAATAAGTTTATTAATGGATCAGAAGATCACCTTAAAACTAATCAAGCTCAGAAAAGAAATTTAGAAATTTCTAAAACCAAAGAATATAAAAAATTAGTTGATAATATTTCAAAAAAGGGTTATACATTAGATGAATATGGTGCTCAAAAGAAGGTAAATGACTTTATTACTGTAGAAATGCAAGCTGAGGCCGATTCATTAGCAGTAAAAAAACGTATTGCAGCTGAATTATCAGAACCATCAATTACAGAGGAAATGCATTCATTAGAATCTGATACAAGAAATTTAGTTGGTTTGGAATACAATTTAAAAGGAAAAGGAAGCTTATCAAGAAAAATATTATCAGATTCTATTGATGATAATATAACACTACAAGAAGCAGCGGATAAAATTGGAGATAGTGTAAGATATACTATGCTATGTGATGAAAAGACAATGGCTAAAGATATTGATAGTTGTATAAAACAATTACAACGTGATGGATATATGATAAAAAAATTTAAAAATACATTTTCCAATCCAACTTATAAAGGAATTAATACTACTTTACAAGCACCGGATGGAACTTTATTAGAATTACAATTTCATACACCACAATCTTTTAGTATAAAAGAAGAAACTAATCATGTATTCTATGAAATTGCTAGAAATAAAGCAGTTAGCACAACACAGGAACAAAAATTATGCAATAAAATAATGGAAAAAGCTTGTTCTAAAATTTATCTTGACGAAATTGTTACAATCTTTCCAAGTGGAAGTTTTGTAAATTAAATTAGGAGGTTAAATATATGATTAATGAGAAAATTAGTTTAAAAAAAATAGAAAATTTAAATGATCTAAGACTAATTGTGGATTTTTGTACAAAAAAATATGGTAATATTATTTCAATTGAAATGATTAGTTATAATAATTTATATAATAAATTTTGGTCAATTGATGAATTATTTAAATCATATAATAATGATCAATTATTATCAATAATATGTATAAGATTATCAATTATTTCTAATGATGGAAAAGCACTTGGAATAGATATTGATAAAAAAAACAATTTACTATATGTAAAAGAATATTCAAAAGAAATGAATTCTCAAAAAAATATTCTGACTAATTTGAAAAATGATTATGATATTAGCTATGATCCAAACTATACATATTACAAATTTGATAATGGAGTAATTGTTAAGTATGATAATGATGAATCCACATATTATAAGCTTGATGAAAATAATGTCTGGGTAAACGATAATTCAGTAATAAGATGGTTTGGAGATTCAGAGCATACATACGAAATTTATAATAAGAGGTTAAAATAATGATATATTCAACAATGATAAAAAAAGCAATGAAAATTAGTTATGAAAAGCATCACGGGCAATTTGATAAATCTGGTATGCCATATATATTTCATCCAATTCATGTTGCAGAACAAATGAAAGATGAAGATACAACTATTGTGGCATTATTGCATGATGTTATAGAGGACACTGATTTAACAATTGAAAATATAGAGCAATATGGATTTAGTAAAAAGATAATTGATGCGTTAAAATGTTTAACACATGATAGGAATGTCCCATATTTTGAATATATAAAAAAAATAGCTACAAATCAAATTGCAAGACAAGTTAAGATTGCTGACTTAGAACATAATAGTAATTTAACAAGATTGAATAATATAACTGATGAAGATAAAAAAAGAGTAAAAAAATATAAAGAATGTTTAAAATATCTCAAGATGTTTAATAATTGATCGATTTTATAGCATATTTCCTATATACAGCAAATATATTTAATGAGTATAATATGAAGACTGCCCAAAATGGTAGTACACAAATGTCATTTAAAACTAACAATGCATAATTACTAAAAAATGAATATGTTAGAGAAAAATAAAAAAAAAGATTTCCGAATACTACAGAAGAAGATTATTCATTATTACTGAGTAAAATTTTTAATGAAGAGCTATTAATAAAGAAATATATAGGAAGATGATGATACTGGGCTATCTATAGCAACATATATTTATAATTATTTAAATTTTAAGTATAATCTAGATTTATAGCTGGATGAATAAATTAAATATTTTTAGCACTCATTATTGACAAGTGCTAAAAAATGTGCTATCATGTAAATGTAATTGAAAAAGTTACAAGAAAATATACTAAAAAAATAATATTTGGTTCATAATATTATTGTAAAGAAAGGGATGGTTATATGTTACCAAGTAGATTTTTGTATGATAGTATGTTTAATTTAGATAGGCTGGAAGAGATGAGTTGTGATATTTATGAACAAGATAATAAATATCATTTAGAGATGGATATTCCGGGATTTTCTAAAGAAGAAATTAAAATAGAATGTCATAAAGGTACAATTACAGTATCTGCTGAAAAAAATTATGAGAATGAGGAAAGTGATGATAATAAAAAATATATTCGTCGTGAAAGAAAATATGGCAAATATAAAAGATCATTTTATTTAGGAGATATAGATGAAGATAATATCAAAGCTGAATTTAAGAATGGAACATTAATTATTACTGCTCCATTAAAAGAAGAAACTTTGAAAAAAGAGATTTCAATTGAAAGTGAATAAAATTCACTTTTTTATTTTTTAAATAAATGTTATAATTAATAAAGAAAAGAGTGATGATATGAAGAAAGTTTTATTAACGATTATGGATGGAATAGGGCTTAGAGATAGCAATCATGGAAATGCTTTTAATTTAGCTAAACATCCTAATTTAGATTATTTAATGAGAGAATATCCTCATTCAAAATTAGAAGCTAGTGGTTCTTTAGTTGGGCTTCCTAGTGGGCAAATGGGAAATAGCGAGGTTGGCCATTTAAATATTGGCGCAGGAAGAATTGTATATCAACCTCTTCAATTAATTACTAATAGTATTAAAAACAAAACAATTTTGAATAATCAAAATATTTTAAATGTTATAAATTATACTAAAGAAAATAATTCAAAATTACATATTATGGATTACTTAGCGATGGAGGTATTCATTCACATATCGATCATTTAATGGGGATAATAGATATGTGTAAAATTAATAATGTTAAACAATTATATTTTCATTTATTTTTAGATGGACGTGATACTTTGCCTAATGTATCATATAAATTTATAAAACAATTAGAAGATAAAATAAACAGTATTAATTTAGGTGTTATTGTAACTATTTCCGGACGTTATTATGCGATGGATAGAGATAATAATTGGGATCGTATTTATAAAGCTTATAATGCGATTGTAAATGGAGTAGGTGAAGAATATTCTTCTATTAAAGAAGCAATAGATAATAATTATAAAAAAGGCATTACGGATGAATTTATTGTGCCAGCTATATTTAATAAAACCGGCTTACTAGAAAGTAATGATGGAATTATTTTATTTAATTTTAGACCGGATAGAGTACGTGAGTTATTTACAG
Organism: uncultured Bacilli bacterium; assembly: GCA_947584105.1. Classification (GTDB taxonomy): domain Bacteria; phylum Bacillota_I; class Bacilli_A; order RF39; family UBA660; genus RUG12438. Next base: position 572 of record CANPWK010000089.1, on the reverse strand, counting down.
CTTTTACTAATCCCAATTTCAAAGAATTTAATAATAATTTAAAACATATTAAACTTGTGACTATGATGCCTGTTGCTGATAGTGTAATATGTACTAATGCATTTGCTAATCAAAAATTAAATAATACTTTGGGAGAATATTTAGCTAATAAGGGCATTAGGCAATTAAGAATTGCAGAAACAGAAAAGTATGCTCATGTAACTTATTTTTTTGATGGTGGTTTAGAAAAAAATTTAAATAATTGCAGACGAATTTTAATACCGTCACCTAAGGTTGCTACTTATGATTTAAAACCAGAGATGAGCGCCTATCTTATTACGGATACTTTATTAAACGAAATGGAAAACTATGATTTTATAGTTCTTAATTTTGCTAATGGTGATATGGTGGGGCATACAGGAGTATTAAAGCAAGCAATTAAAGCTGTTGAAGTAGTAGATGAATGTATTGGAAAATTGTATAAAAAATGTCAAGATATAGGTATGACTATGGTTATTATTGCAGATCATGGTAATTGTGATTATATGTTAGATGATAATAATAATATTATTACAAGTCATTCAACTAGTTTA
>CANPWK010000088.1 GCA_947584105.1 uncultured Bacilli bacterium | reverse complement strand
AATACCATTACCAACTGAAATTGAAAAAATTACTATTTTAAGAGCCGTACATAAGTATAAAGATTCACGTGAACAATTTGAAAAAAGAACACATAAAAGATTAATTGATGTAAAAAATCCTACTAAGGAAACAATTGAAGCTTTAGCTCATTTGGAAATTCCTAGTGGAGTAGACATTAAAATTGTTAAATAAAGAAGGAGGAAATTATGAAAGGAATCTTAGGTCGTAAAATTGGAATGACTCAAGTATTTACAGAATCAGGTAAGCTTATTCCAGTTACTATTGTGGAAGTTGAACCAAATATTGTAACTCAAATTAAAACCAAAGAAAATGATGGATATGAAGCTATACAATTAGGATTCGATACAAAAAGAGAAAAGTTAGCGACAAAAGCTTCTGCTGGTCATGCGGCAAAAGCAAACACTACACCTAAGCGCTTCTATAAAGAAATAAAGGGTGTAGATATCAGTAATTATACATTAGGTCAAGAAATTAATGTAGATATTTTTGAAAAAGGAGAAATTATTGATGTAACTGGAACTACTAAAGGTAAGGGGTTCCAAGGTGTTATTAAAAGACATAATCAATCAAGAGGCCCAATGGGACATGGATCTCATTATCACAGAAGACCTGGATCAATGGGTACAATGAGACCAATGCGTGTTTTTAAAGGAAAAGCTTTACCAGGACATATGGGAACTTTAACTGTAACGATTCAAAATTTAATGGTAGTTGATGTTGATAAAGAAAATAATGCTTTATTGATAAAAGGAAATATACCAGGCCCAAAAAAAGGTTTAGTTATTATTAAAACATCTGTAAAAAATCCTAAAACTATTGAAACAGAAAATTTGGTTTCTTATATTAAGAAAATGCCAAAAGAAGAAGTAACTGAAGAAGTTATGACTGAAGAAAAAACTGCTAAGGAAGAAAATTAGTAGGGAGGATACGTTATGAAAAAACAAAATGTATTAAATATAAATGGTGAGAAAGTTAAAGATTTAACTTTAAATAAAGATGTTTTTGGAATTGAACCAAATGATACTGTTTTATATGATGCAATTAAATTAGGTCAAAATAATGCTCGTCAAGGAACAGCATCTGTAAAAGGAAGATCAGAAGTTTCTGGTGGTGGAAGAAAACCTTGGAGACAAAAAGATACAGGACGTGCTCGTCAAGGCTCTATTAGAGCACCACATTGGTATCATGGTGCTGTTGCATTTGGACAACAGTTTAAAAATTATACAACTAAAATGAATCGTAAAGAAAGAAGATTAGCTTTAAAAAGCGCATTATCTTATAAAGTTATTAATAAAGAGTTAATCATAATTGATGATTTAACATTAGAAACTAATAAAACAAAAGATGTTAAAAATATTTTAAAGAATTTAAAAGCAGAAAGAAACGTACTAATTGTTGTTTCTGAATTAACAGATAATGTTGTTCTTGCTACACGTAATTTAAAAAATGTTTTATTACTTGAAGCAAATGAAATTAATACATTAGATGTTGTATCTGCCGATTGTTTAATTGCTACAGAAAGTGCAATTAAAACGATAGAGGAGGCTTTAGCATAATGAATAATTATAGAGATATTATAAAAGCTCCAATTATTACTGAGAAAACAGCTAGTTTAAATGAAAATAACAATACAATTACATTTAGTGTTGATGTTAAAGCTAATAAAACACAAATTAAACAGGCTGTAGAAAAAATATTTAATGTTGAAGTTGAAAGTGTAAATACAATTAATGTACATCCTAGAAAAAAGAGAGTAGGACGTTATCCTGGATATACAAATAAAGTTAAAAAAGCTATTGTAAAATTAAAAGAAGGAAGTTCAATCGAACTTAACTAATCTAAAGGAGGAAAATCATATGGCAATCAAAAATTATAAACCAACAACAAATGGTAGACGTGGTATGACTACTTTAGATAATAGTGAATTAACTAAAGTAGCTCCAGAAAAATCACTTCTAGTTTCATTAAAGAAGAAAGCTGGTCGTAATAATCAAGGAAGAATTACAGTAAGACATCAAGGTGGAGGAGCTAAAAGAAAATATCGTATTATAGATTTTAAAAGAAATAAAGATGATATTAAGGCTACAGTTGCATCTATTGAATATGATCCAAATAGATCAGCTAATATTGCTTTAGTAAAATATAGCGATGGTGAAAAAAGATATATAATAGCTCCTAAAACATTAAAAGTGGGAGATGTTATTGAAAGTGGTGAAAAAGCTGATATTAAAGTAGGAAATTGTTTACCGCTTGCAAACATTCCAGAAGGTACTATCGTTCATTGTGTAGAACTTACTGCAGGAAAGGGAGCACAATTAGCTCGTTCAGCAGGTTCTAGTGCACAGATATTAGGTACTGAAGGAAAATACACTTTGCTTCGCTTAACAAGTGGAGAAGTTCGTAAAGTATTAAGTACTTGCCGAGCAGTAATCGGTGAAGTTGGAAATGAAGATTATGAATTAGTAAATTTAGGAAAAGCTGGACGTAAAAGACATATGGGAATTAGACCAACAGTTCGTGGATCAGTTATGAACCCTAATGATCACCCACATGGTGGTGGAGAAGGTCGTGCTCCTATTGGACGCAAGGGACCTGTTACACCTTGGGGTAAACCAGCACTTGGATATAAAACTCGTAAAGGTAAAAAATATTCTGACGATTTAATAGTACGTCGTCGTAAAAAATAGGAAAGGATGAAAAAATGGCAAGAAGTATAAAAAAAGGACCTTTTGTTGATGAAAAATTAATGAAAAAGGTTGAAAAAGTAAATAATTCTGAGAAAAAAGAAGTAATTAAAACTTGGTCACGCCGTTCAACGATATTTCCTAATTTTGTAGGTAATACCTTTGCTGTTCACAATGGAAAAGAATTTGTTCCAGTATATGTTACTGAAGATATGGTAGGACATAAGTTAGGAGAATTCGTGGCTACACGTAAATTTGGTGGTCATGGCGATGATAAAAAATAATAAAACCTAGGAGGAGATAGAATGGAAGCAAGAGCAATTGCAAAGGGACTTAGAGTTCCACCACGTAAAGCACGTTTAGTAGTTGATTTAATACGTGGAAAAGACATTCAAAAAGCTGATGAAATAGTAAGCAATATTAATAGTGAAGCTGCTAGATTAACAAAAAAAGTTTTAACATCAGCAGTAGCTAATGCTTTAAACAACTTAGGTTTAGACAAAACTAAATTATATGTTAAAGAAGCATATGTTAATGAAGGTCAAACTTTAAAAAGAATGAAATTTGGATCAAGAGGACATGTGGATCCAATCAAAAAAAGAACTAGTCACATAACTATAATAATTAGTGACGAAAAATAATTTTGTAAAGGAGGAAAACTTGTGGGTCAAAAAGTTAGTCCTATAGGACTTAGAATTGGGATAAACAAAACTTGGGAATCTAATTGGTTTGCTGATAATAAAGATTTTTCAAAATTTTTAGATAATGATGTTAAGATTCGTAAGTTTTTAGAAAAAAAATTAAAAGACGCATCAGTTTCGAATATTCTTATTGAGAGAAATCCAAAAATGACCAATATAATTATAAGTACAGCTAAGCCTGGAGTGGTTATTGGCCATGGTGGAGATGAAATTGAAAAATTAAAAAAAGAACTATCTAAATTAGTTAAAGAGAATATACAAATTTCTATTAAAGAAGTTAAAAATCCTGATTTAGATGCTGCATTAGTTGCAGAAAATATTGCTCGTCAAATAGAGGGTCGTGTATCATTTAGAATTGCCCAAAAAAGAGCAATAAGAAATACAATGAAAGCAGGAGCAAAAGGAATAAAAACTTCTGTATCTGGACGTTTAGGAGGAGCAGATATGGCTCGTACTGAAGGTTATACAGATGGTATAATCCCATTACATACTTTAAGAGCTGATATTGATTACGCTCATAAAGAAGCTAATACTACATACGGAAAAATTGGAGTAAAAGTATGGATTTGTAAAGGGGAAATTTTACCTGCTAAAAATAAGGGAGGTAATAAAGATGGCAGTAATACCAAAAAGAACTAAATATCGTAGCCCTCATCGCCTTTCTTATGAAGGTAAAGCTAAAGGTAATACTAAAGTTAATTTTGGAGAATATGGTCTTATGGCTTGCGAAGGAGCCTGGATTACAGATCGCCAAATAGAAGCAGCCAGGGTTGCAATGACTCGTTACATGAAACGTGGTGGTAAAGTATGGATAAATATTTTCCCTCATCTTTCATTAACTAAAAAACCGTTAGAAACTCGTCAAGGTAAAGGTAAAGGTGCTCATGATTCATGGGTTGCAGTTGTTAAAGAAGGCAAAGTTATGTTTGAGATAGGACAAGTTGATGAAGCAACAGCAAGAGAGGCATTACGCCTTGCTATGCATAAATTACCAATCAAATGTAAATTTGTTAAAAAGGAAGGTGTAAAAGATAATGACTAATCAAGAAATAAGAGAATTATCTAATGAAGAAAT
>CANPWK010000087.1 GCA_947584105.1 uncultured Bacilli bacterium | reverse complement strand
ACTACTAATTGTGGTGGAGATAAGAAAAAACGTTGTATATTTGTTACTTTAACTTATAAAGAAGTAATGCGTGATACAAAAAAATTAGATAATGACTTAAATATCTTTATTAAAAAGTTTAGGTACCATTATGGTAAAGATGTACAGTATATCATGATACCTGCTCCCCAAATAAAAAGAAGTGAATGGTCATTTCATATACATTGTATATTTATCTTTAAAAGTAAAGCTCCATTTATTGAAAATAGTGTTATACAAGATTTGTGGGGTCATGGTATAACTAGTGGTTTGTCATCTTACGGATATGCCGTTAGATGAAGTAAAAGAATTAGGATTATCTTATAGTGAAAAAGATATCAAAGAAGTTCATTTTGATTATAAAAATGGAAAAGAATTAAAAGAGCCGTGCCTTATAGTAAAAGGAATAAGAACTAAGTACTATCCGCCCCACTTTAAAATACTTCGTAAATCTAGAGAATTAGATAAACCTGTTGTTGATGAAATGAGATATTACGAAGCAAGAAAAAAGGTTGATTATAGAAAACCAACCTATTGTGATACTCTCCAAATTATAGATGATGAGAATAATTGGAGTAATATTATTAAAACTGAAGAATATAACCTTAATAGAGATATTATTGATGTGACTAGCGAAGATGAAAAAATGATAAATCGTAAAAGAAGAAAAGCTGAAAAAGAACGTAAGCTAAATAAAAAGCCTGTCATTGAAAATGATACGTTTAACATATAATCACTTTCTTCTACCCTAATATATACGATTTAAGAGTATGGTAGGTGTCTATTGTACTTTTTTTATTATGTTTAAAATATAAATACATTGTTATTTACTGTTTATTTTAAGTTTTACACGGTGTAAATATGATACTAGTGTAACTCATGTAGGAAGTATCAATTTTGTTAATTTGGCATGTTTATTAAGGAATTTTAAAGTATATTGTTCTTACACATTAAAAAAGTAATAAATTTATTGTTCCAAAAAGATCTATAGAAATACTAATAAAGATAAATCATTTATAACTGAGAATGATATTTTCATTGAATTGAGAGAATAACAAATGATATTTATTTTATTTGTTAATGTTTAATGAACAAAATTAATTAAATATGTTGTTATCTTTTCTACTATGTAAGAAAATTATGTTAGAAAAGAGGGATACTGTGGATAAGAAAGAGTTAGATAAAAAGTATGATCTATATTATGATGAATATGATGAATATATATTGGGGATATTAAAAAAAGCAACTGCAAGACAGTTATCTAAACTTTACGAATATGATTTATTAGTTAGTAATGAAACATTAAAACAACATATTGGAAGTATTAGTGACGTGTTTAATATTTCTGTGAAATTTGATAACATTAGAAAAGATGTAGAACTAATATTAAAAAATAAGTATAATTTAGTAATAGTTAAGGATGAACCCTTGGTTATTAAGAAATTTCAATAAAAAAGATATAGCGAGTATAAAACTTTCTCACTATATCTTTTTATTTTTCTTTGAATAGTTTATCAATAGGTATTTGTAAAACATCTGCAATTCTACCTACTGTTTCAATTGAAAATGTTTTGTTTTTCACTGTGCTTTCAATTTCACTTATAAAGTGCATAGATAATTCACATAGATCAGCTAGTTGTTGTTGTGTTAAATTCTTCTCAATTCTATATTTACGTATGTTTTTTCTACATATGTCATAGTAATAAATGCTTGGCTTTAATCGTGCCATAAACCCCACCTCTCTATAAATAATTTTCTCATTTTTAAAAAAATAAGTATTGGGGCGAACAGCACTATACAAGAAAAACTTTTTCTGCTATAATGAAAATAGTTAATTAGTGCTAATGACACTAATCATACTTTTAATTTGGAAGTGAGATGGAATTATGGCATATTTTGGTTTAGATGGTGGAAAATATAACAGTAGGGAGGAAGTAAGAGCTGCAGACAGAAGATATTTACAACAACAGGAGCAAAATCAACTTTTAAGTGAACAGAATAAAATAATACAGGAACAAAATGATCAAAATCGGTTAATAGCAGAACAAATAAGAAATAATACTGAAAGACAAAGATTACAAGCAGAAATGCAAAAAGAATTGCAGTTAAAACAGATGGAACACGATAAAGAAATGCGTATTTTAAAATTGTTTGATGAAATAGGTATCAGTAAAAGTACGTTTGATACATATTTAAGTAAAACTATGTTTACTGATGAGTATTATAATATTAATAAGAAAATAAATGACAATCTGATTTATAAGGAACAATTAGAAATTTTACTGAGATCTATTGGTAATGTTGCTGCTTTGAATACTTTACATAATCAAGAATTACAAGATTTAAAAGAAATAATGAGTTCTGGTTGTTATGAAATCGATGAAGAAGAGCAAAAAAAATATAGAGAAGATTTAAAAAAAACAAATAGTAAATTAAAAAAACTTTTCATTTGTTGTGTTCTTGCTATTGTAATTATATTTGGTACTCTAAATGCACTTATGAGCATTGACGCGAGTGATGATATGACCATTTTTATTACTTTTGGATTGTTATTTATTTTCTCCTATGTTGGTATATCGTTTTTTCGTAAAATATTTAATCATAGAGAATTCATAAAAAAAATGATTGATAAACCTACATTAAATTATAAAAAATATGAAGATCAATTAAAGAGTTCAATAGAATATGCAAATAAAAAAATAGAAGAAGCTCAAAAGAAATTATCTTTATTATTGGAAAAACCTATAAAAGAGTTTAATAAATTTAGATTTAATCACTATAATTCAAGTGTTGAAAAACTTTTAAAAGACGTTGAGTTTGATATTATTGTATTAAATCTAGGTTTTGATTATCCTAAAATAAATAATAGCAATAAAATAAAAGATGGAACTGTAGAAGATTATATAACCTATTTTGAAGAGTTTGGAAGTTAAAAACTTTTGAGAAAAATAAAAATTAGTTAGGAGATGTAAAAATTATGAAAGTAAAAAATATTAGACAATTAGTAAAAAACGAGTTATTATCCAATACTACTGAATATGAACTAAAAACAATAAATGATTGTTCATTTAATGGTGAACCTAAAACTCTATTAAGGCTGGATTCAGAAAACGTAAAAAAAGTTGAATGCATGTTAAAATACAATCCTGATTATCCACAATTTGTTGATTTTAAAAATGGTCTATCTGATGACGAGTGCGTAAAAATAGTATATGAAATAAAAGAAGAAGTAAAAGGCAATTTTGATAAAAGTGAAAAAGATAGAAAATATAAGTACTCTTCTACTTTTTATATATTTGCATTCGCTATTGCTAGAAAAGAAAAAGAGTTAGAAGATAAAAATATATATGAGTGCTATATAAAAACAATTTTAGCAAAAATAAATTCTGAAAATCACACTCATGCTTCTTATGAAGCAATAGATGAAATAACAGATAGAATATGTAATGAATTCACACCTAATGAGTTACTAGAGAGTTTAAAAGAACCATACGAAAAAGAAAATTACAGAGAATGTGACTATAAGCTACTTAGATGTATAATTAAGAAGACTTGTGACAACCACTACTTTTCATTAGCAACTAAATTTTGCCATTTTTTAAACTTTTATATATTTCTTGAAACCGATTATGCCGATTTATTTTCGATATATGATAGTATAGTTAGAGATAATTTACACTATTATTATAATTATTACGTAAAAGGAATTAAAAATAACGTAGATCAACCTATAGAAAATCGAAAATACAAATATAATTCAGCCGATTTAAAAAATTTAGATGATAACCAAGCTTGTGATAAAATTATAGAAATATATCGTGATTATCAAACTATAATAGATGAAATTATATCTGTTACAGGTATTTCTAGAAATGGATTTGATCATCTAATTTGGTATAATGGTAAAAACAGCTAGAAGAACTTTTTTAGTCGCTTAACCTATATAAAAATATAAAGCATAATATTATATGTAATAAACATGAAATTTTATTTAATAAGATATTAACATTAAAAACAATTATTTTTGTAACTATGCATTAAATGATTAAAATGAAAGGAATGTACGATTATTATGAAAAAGAAAATTTGTTAGGAGATATATAAATGAAAAAGTGTAAAGTAATTTCAATAATTAATCAAAAAGGTGGTGTTGGCAAAACTACGACTAGTGTAAATCTTTCAGTCTCACTATCCTTTCTTGGCAAAAAAGTTTTGTTAATTGACTTTGATCCACAAGGTAACACTACAACAGGATTAGATATTAAAAAAAGTGAAATTAATAATGATATATATACTGTATTGAGTTCTAAATGTTCTATGGAAGAAGCTATGATAAAGATTAAATATAATGAATTATATTTAATACCAAGTACAATTAGTTTAGCAGGAATAAATTGTGAATTTTTAAAGAAAAATTTAGTAGATAATGATTTTTCGATTCAAAAACAATTAAAAAAACATATAGATAAAATTAAAAAAGATTTCGATTATATAATAATTGACTGTCATTCA
>CANPWK010000086.1 GCA_947584105.1 uncultured Bacilli bacterium | reverse complement strand
TGAGCTTAAACCTATTATTATTAACGATAATATAATTGTTACTGCTATAAATGCTTTTTTCATTTTCTACTATTCCTCCAACCACTTACTACTATCATAATAATATTTTCCATCTGATTGTCTTTTAAATGTCCATACATAAGTATTTGCTTGATTATTTTTTATTTGTTCTTCCAACTTTTGTTGCGCTTCATCTTTCGTTTTTACTTTAAATACTAAATTATTTATTGCAGATTCCTCGAAGTTTAGGCTATTGGCTTCTTCATAATCAGAATAATCTTTAAATAAAACTAAATTCGCAAAATCAACATGCTCCCATAATATCATTGCATAATCATAAATATACAAATATTCACCTTTCATTATCACCCTATATGTTTTTCTTACAGAATCTATAATAGGATGAACTCCTCCACAATTTTTAAAGCCATAATACTTTTTAGTTTCAGAATCATAATAATGTGGCATATAACACGTTCCATCTTTTACATATCCTGATTTATAACTTTTATCATCTGGTCCATACATACTATTATATTTACTAATAATTTTATTTTCATCATAACCAATACATTCATAACCATTCGCAAGGTTATCTTCAGAATAATCTAATATTTTTATAACATTTTTAAAGATTTCATCACTATTTGACTCTTTAACAACACATATTCTTCGCATTGAATTATTACTCAAATCTTCTCTACTAATTGTGGATAAAATTTTTATATCCCTAGTATAAAATTCAACACTTTCATTTTTTAAAATAAAACCGCTTGGCAAATCAGCATCTGAATTTACTGTAGGATATACTAAATTTTTTACTATATCGCTATTAACATCAATTTCTGTTTCTGTTTCTTCTTCTTTTGTTGTCTTTTTATCTACTTTGCTTTCACTTTTCTTTGTATCATTTTTTAATACCTTATCATAAACAATAAATGAGCTTAAACCTATTATTATTAATGATAATATAATTGTTACTGCTATAAATGCTTTTTTCATTTTCTACTATTCCTCCAACCATTTGCTACTATCATAATAATATTTGCCATCTGATTGTTTTTTAAATGTCCATACATAAGTATTTAATGATTTAGACTCTACTAATTCATTAAATTGTTTTTCTGCATCCGCTAATGATATAGTAGGAGAAATATTACTACTAGAATTTTTGTTTGTTATCTCTTCATAATATTCATTAAAAGAATCATAATCTTTAAATATTTTTGATTGAAAACCCCAATCACTAGGATCCAAATATATCATTGCATAATCATAGACATATAAATAATCCTCTTTTTCTATTGCTTTATAAGATTGATAGAAAGTTTGTACATAAGCACTTATACCTCCACAACCTTGATATCCATAAAAAACATCTTTATCTTTACTATAATTTGTTGGAACATCACAAAACTGATATTTAATATCCTTACCTGCCATTTCTGGATTATACTCTGCATCTGGTCCAAACATTTTTATAAAATAATTTTTAATAGTCTCTCCTGAATATTCACTACAATATACTTGATGATCTTGAGTATAATCTGGACATTTTTTAGATTCTCCAGAACTTGTTAGACCAGAAGCTTTATACGCCATAATAATTTTATCCCCCATAGAATAATCATCAATCGATATATCCTCATCAAGAGGTACAAATTTTCCACTAATATCAAAAACCTTTAATCCCATATTAGGATATGCTAAATTTTTTACTACATCACTATTAACATCAATTTCTTTCTCTTTTACTTCTTCTTTTGTTGTTCTTTTATCTACTTTATTTTCTGTTTTTTTCGTATTGTTTTTTAATAATTTATCATAAACAATAAATGAACTTAAACCTATTATTATTAACGATAATATAATTGTTACTGCTATAAAAACTTTATTTTTCATACCACACCTTACCTTTCAGTTATATTATAGCACACATTATATATAAATAGTCTAATTTTAAAACAAAAAAATAAATATTTGACAGTCCTTTGTCATATATTTATTTTTTTACTTTATTATCTATTTTTTTCAAATTAATTTTTCTTATATTTACTAACTTATTAGAATCATTAAACTTTAATTCTAATAATTCTGGAGAATTAAAACCATTAAGAATTACTTTACCTTTAAATTTTATAATATAATTTTTATCATATTCCACTTGACACCATTTAGATAACAAAAAGACAATTGATGAACCATGAGTTACTATTAAGCTTTTTTTACCTTTATTCTTTTTTAAAACTTTTATTAGTCCCTTTAACATTCTATCTCTAACTTCATTAAATGATTCTCCATCATTCAATTTATAATCTTTATCACCTACTTGTTTTGAAAAGAAATCAATTGGTAAATCCTCTCTTTTTTCAACACCAAATTTTCTTTCATTAAAACTTTCATCTACTATAATAGGTAAATCATTCTTAAAAGCCATATACTTTGCAGTAGCCATTGTCCTAACATAATTACTTGAAATAACAGCGCTTAAGTTTTGTAATTCCTTTAAATTACTATATTCTTCAGCCCTTTTTTCACCTTCAACACTAAGCATATACTTTTCATTAGTTATTTGAAATGATTCATTTAAATTAATATCTTCTCTTTTTACAATACCACTTGAATGGCGCATTAAATAAATTATTGTCACTCTATCACCTATTATACTTATAACATAAAACAACAATTATTTCAAGATTAAAAAAATTAATAATTGGCACCAATTATAATTTTAATTTCTTTACTCATTTATATGTGTTTCAATATTTTTAATAATAAAACCTTTTTTTTCAATAAAGTTAATTATGTTATTCATATTAAATAGCAATTCATCAGTTACATTAAAATTAAATAATACTCCACTATCTAAATTATCTACTACATTTTTATAATAATTATTTTCAATATCTATACCTTTTATTGTAAAACCATCTATACTTTTACAATAATCAATAGTTTTTTTATTTTCATAATAACAATAAATATCCTTTTGTTTACCTATTTTTTTTATAACTGTATTCATCCATTTAAAATCACTTTTATTATTGGAATAAATACCTATATTATAGCCATTTAATATTAGATTATAACAAGTATTTAAATTATTTTTTAAAAAGCCATCAGTAACAAAAAAAGTTGCTTTAATATTTTTTCCTTCTAATATATTTAATATTTGATTAATATTAGTATTTTTATTAATTAAAAAATTAAGGCTTACCATTCTTTTATTTTTATTACCACTAATTATATATTTATCTTTATTATTAATGATACTAATTTTAGGTTTAATATAATCGTACACATATAAATCTTCATTATATTTTCCATATTCTTTCATATTTCTATAAGAAGAATTAATATTTACCTTTTTAAAGCTGATTCCAGGAATAATAGTATTATCTTTAATAATAGCATTAACCCCATCTTCTTTAAATAAATGTTCATTTTTCTTAATTTCTACCATTATATCATCCATATTCTTAATTACTGTTGCAGTTTTATCAGTTAAAAAAAAACTAAAAATAAGTAGGCTAAAAAGCCCAATTATTTGAAAAAATTTTTTCATACACCACCTATTAAATTATATGAATATTAAGTATTAATTTTGACTATTTTATAATTATCACCTATTATTATATCTATCATAAAATATTATGAAAGGAGTTCGTATGTATAATTATCCAAAGAATTTTAATTCATATCAACAATATAATAACCAAGATAGATTTGTTGGTGGATTCTTAGGCCCATTTCTTCTAGGTGGATTAACAGGTGGCCTAGTTGCACCATATTTTTATGGTGGTAGACCTAATTATTATCAACCATATCCTTATTATCCATCAAATGGATATTATTATGGTGGATACTATAGATAATTTGACTGTAAAATAAAGATGTGCTAAAATATTGAATCGGAGGAAAAATGACAACAAATATAAGGCTTAATCAATCATTACAACTAGTATTAAAAAAACATTATTTTATTTTGTATCAAAAGGCAAAAAGAACATTAAAAAATAATAATCAACAAATAAATAAAATTAATAAAATCAAAAAATATATATACAAATTATATATATCAACACTAACAAATGAAGATTTGGAACAATTAAAAAAATTAAACTCATACTTAAAATATTTTGCAGATAAAATTGAATGTGAAATATATTCTAATCTAAATGAAACAAACATCTCACAAGATTCAATTAATGATTCTAATCAATTTATAATTATTTTAAGGGATTTAGAAGGTTTTTACTCATCTAATAAATATTTTCAAAATTACATTGACAAAAATCGAGTAATGTTTGATGAACTACATAAAATTTTATTAGAAAAAGAAGCTATAATGAATGGTAATAGAAAAAAAAGAAACAATAATCTAAGTAGAAAAGAAATTAGCATTTTATCTAGATATTTGGGTTATGGCTATGAAAGAACTAATCTTTTAATTAGTCAAAATAGATATGAAAAAGAAAAAAGAAAAATAAAGAATAAATATTAATTATTTCTTTATTTTTTATATATAATTAACAGG
>CANPWK010000085.1 GCA_947584105.1 uncultured Bacilli bacterium | reverse complement strand
CCTTACATTCTTATTATATTATATTTTTGCATTTTAAAAAAGACTGTTTTCAAATTTTTATTTGTCAACAGTCTGAATCAATCATTTTTTATGATTGATTAAAAATATTAAACATAGACCTATGATTATAAAGCCTAATCCCATTAAACTAAAACTAATATCATTTAAAAATATCAGAGCTATTATTATTAAAATTATTCCTATGATTGCCCAAAATGTTATTCTATTTTTTATAAGAACTCTCTCCTTTCAAATTTATATCTACAGTATGTTTTGGTTTTCTTTTGTTAATAGGCAATGTTTCTACCCATTTTTTCCCATCCCATTTTTTTAAGCAATTATCGCCATACCATTGTTTTAAAATTTTTTCAATATTGTTATAAGAGTAAAATTTTCTGCCTTCAAATTCATATAATTTAAATGGATAAACATCTTCTTTAAGGAAAACAGGTTCTTTTAGGAATTTTTCCCATGGGATAGCTATAGTTTGAGAGGCTAATTTACTATTTTTATTTTTATTAGTGTATCGTAAAGCAATTTTTTCAACTAATTTTTTTAATGGTGTTGTTGGTATATGCAAATTATCTAAGAAAACCATTATTGGCATAAGTAATTTTATGGAAGAACGATATAATTCATCAATAAATTTATTTTCTGACATATTATCATATACTACAACATCTACAAATATCCCATCGCCACTTTTACATCTATTTTTTAAAAGAAAATTTCTTTCTTCAATATATGTATTTCTTTTTCTGATTTTCATATTTGGTATTAATACATTATATCTTTTATCAGTTTCAAAGCATTGAAAATAAAAATTTTTATCTAAATCTTTTTTTAATGCCTCAATAAATTTCGAATAATCTTCTCTTTTTATACATATATCTATATCATCATCCCAAGGAATAAAACCTTTATAATTAACTATACCAAGTGCTGATCCAGCAATTAAAGCATATTTTATATTATTTTTTTCACACACTCTATGGATTTCGTCCATAATTGACAATACTTCTAATTGTAAATCTCTTACTGTGATAGTTCCATTTTCATCTTGTTTTAAAATATAAGTTTCTCTATCTTTAATACAATCGTTCATTTTACACCATCCAATTATATTTTACAAAAAAAAAAAGAAATAATCAATCTAAAATAGTTAATTATAAATGGGTAATTTCTTCACACCTATTTTTTGTAAATGAATATGTTATATTAGAAAATAGGAGGGTGTTAATATGAATAATACAATTAATAACAATTCAGATGATTGTTGCTGTATTGCAGAAATTCTGACAGTTATAAATGTTCTTCAACAAAATGCCAATTGTAACGATACTTGTTTAGAAACATGTGATCGTGGATTTTTAGGCTGCGGAACAACAACTTATTCTTGTAATACAAGACCTGTAGTATTATATACATGTGCTGGAAATGGTACTCCTTGGAGTATGCCTATAACTAGAGAAAATGTTGTTTGCACAGATCCAGAAGTTACTTGCTCTAATGTTTTTAGAGTAGAAAAAATAGATGGTTGTTGTTGTACATTTAGAGTACTAGCAAATAACCCAGATGAAACTATGAGTGCAACAATACCTTATGTGGCTACTAATTCATTCTTTACTATGAATTTAAATTGTTGTTGTGCATTAAGATGCTTACCAGATACTTACGTTGAATGCATATAAAAATAGTCGGCTGACTATTTTTTTATTTCAATATCTATAATATCTGATATAGGAATTGTTTTATTATCTATAGTTATAATAAAATTTCTGTTTTTTCCAATGATTTTAGTGTCATAAGAATTATCTTTTGTTTTAATGGTAACATTTGCTTTATATATATAATTGGAAGATGTAAATATATTATTTAATTTTTGATTGATATCTATTTTATTATCTTTCAAATCATCAATATTATTTTGATCTTTATTGGCACTATAATATATTTTATTATTATTTTTTAAATCTTTGTTAATTTTATTTTGAAATAATTTAGGTAATTGTTTTGCCATAACTCCATCCTTTCATAATAATATATGATTTAAAATAATAAATATAACGTTTTATTGTCACAAAAAAATGTTTTTCATATTTTATAATGGAGGGGATAAAATGTATGAAGTTTATGAAATTGGTTATGGAGATTCTATAAATTCTATTGCAGATAAATTTAATACAACTATTGATGAACTAAAAAGAATTAATAAAGATTTAAATATTGAGGTAGGAAAAAATATTATTGTACCTGTTATAAATGATGATATATTTGAAACATATACTGTCAAATCCGGGGATAGAATTTTTATGGGGAATAATGAGTAATAAAAATATTTTTTTGTATTGACTCTCTACTTAACTAGAGATTTATAATCATCTCAAGAAAGGAGGTTTTATATGAGTAGATATGATAAAATTATTATTTTAAAACAATATAGAAATATACTAAATTATATAAAAACTTTTGAACCAAAAGAAGAAGTTAATAAAAAAGAAAAAGCTAAAGTTTTAGTGTTAACAAAATCATTTAGAGGAAAGCAACTAAAAGTAGGTTAATTATCAGGAAAGATTAATAATCCATGTAGGCAATTTAATTAATTTCATGATATAATTTACTAATAAACCTTTGAGATGAGAGGGGTGTTAATATTGTTACGAATAGGCGAGTTTTCAAAATTAACAGGTGTTCCTATTAGAACACTTCGTTATTATGATGAAATAGATTTGTTTAAGCCAGCTGAAATAGATTTGTTTACGAGTTATAGGTATTATATAGAGGAACAAATAGAAGATTTAAAAATAATAAATATTCTTAAATCAGTTGGATTTAGCCTTGACGAAATTAAGAAAAATTGGAATCATTTTACAAATAATATAATGGAAAGCAAAAAGAAAGAGTTATCACAAAAATTAAATGATATAAATGATAGCATAAAGAAAATTGACATACTTCGCAGTAATATTGTTGATGGTAAATTTACGAGCAAAATATCAGAAAAAAATGGAAAGGTAAAATCGTTATTTTAAAAAGGTGAGAATATGAAAGATACAAATTTAATAATTGGTAAAAAAAACACAGGGAAAACAAGTAAATATTTATTTAATGAAGTAAAATCTTCAATAAAAAACAATGAAAATTTATGTATATTTGATACAAGGGATGAATATTTTAGAACTTTTTCTAAAGAACTTAAAAACAATGGATATAATGTTTTAACTTTAAATATTGATAATGCACTTAATTCAAATGGATATAATCCTTTACAGATATCATATGAGTTATATAAAGAAGGAAAAAAAGATCAAGCTTTGTCACTTGTAAATGATTTAGCTCAAGAGATATTCAAAGAGAATAATCAAAATGTGGACCCATTTTGGCAAAATATGGCTTCTAATTATTTTATGGGGTTAGTGTTAATATTATTTAATGAATCCAAATTAGAAAAAATTAATTTGGGTAGTGTTCAAGTAATGATGAATCAAGGCGAAGAAAAATATGAAGATATGACTTATTTAACAAAATATTTAACTAATATTGATGTTACAGATACAATTTATACCATGCTATCGCCAATTGTATTTGCTCCTGTTGAAACGAAGGGAAGTATATTATCAGTTTGTAAGCAAAAATTAAACGTATATATGTATCGTGAAGAATTACTAAATATGTTAAATACAAATGATATTAATATAAGAAATTTAAAAGAAAAGACAGCAATCATAATTATTGCGAATAAAACAACTGATTTAGTAAACATATTTATTGATCAATTAGTTGAGATATCTAATTTATCATTTACATATATTTTAGATAATTTTGATAATCTTAGAACAGTATTAAGATTTAAAGAACTACTTGATAATGCTACTTATAATAAAAATAAAGTGTATGTTGCTATTCACAATATTGATCTATTTAAGGACTTATATGGTAAATATATAGAAGATAAATTTGAAAAAATTATCAATTTAACTAGTGAAGTATCAGATAAAGTAAGAAGTGTAGAGTTAGGTAATGATTCTGATTATCCATCATTAACTATTAGTAAACATGATTATATCAATTTAAAAAAATTGGTGGAAGAAAGAAACTAATTTACTTATAAATGATATTAAGTAATATTGAAATATAAATTTAATCATCCTATAAATTTAGTGAAAACTAAAAATTGGATGATTTTTTATACTATAATGTATAGAGATTATTTATATCAACCTACGAAGTAGGATGAATCTTGCAAGTGCGAAATAAGATTAAACTCTTATGAAATAGGGAATAGTTTAGATGAGTAAGCTTTATTACTAATTTAAAAATTGAAACCATAGAATTTATTGGAGGTATAAAACTCTATGGTTAAATACAAGGTCAATTTAAAATTTAAAGAAAATGGCAAATTTTTAAATGAAATAATAACTAATGTATTAAAAATAGAAATAGAAAAACAATATATGACTTGCAATATTTTAAATAAGGAGGTACTATTAGAAACTGCTCATTATTCCCAAAGTGGAAGGAGTATGAACCTAGAATCGTGAATAGTAGTTTTAATGTAGGACTTTATATAAGATTATCAAGGGATGATGGAAATGTTGAATCTGATAGCATTGTAAGTCAAAGAAGTTTACTTAATCAGTATGTAAAAGAAAATAATTATA
>CANPWK010000084.1 GCA_947584105.1 uncultured Bacilli bacterium | reverse complement strand
AATGATAATATCTATTAATATTGTTAAAGCAGAAAATTATAAAACTGGAGAATTAGTTAGTTATAAAAATATTAAGTTTTACGTTGTAAGTGATGAAGGTGATTTTCTAACACTACTTAAGGCAACACCACTTCAGATAGATGAGTTAAGACAATATACAGAATATACTACAACTGGATTTTTAGAAGATTATTATATGGGATATTTACCATATTGTAAAGAACAAGAAGAAAAATGCACATTTGAAGACTCCAATGTAAAAATGGCTTTAGACAAATGGGTTAATACTAAGTTAAATGCTAATGATTTAGTAGTAGATGATGTAACATATAATGAATATGATAATAATAGTAGACATACTGTAACAAAAAGTTATAAAGTAAGGTTACTTACAATAGATGAATTAACAAAAAAATTTGGATATACATCATCATCATCTGATTATTCTTCTAGTTTAAAAACACCAAAATGGATAACTAATTATGGTTACTTTTTAATGGATTATAAAGATGTTAATAGCTATTATGACGTTCATGAAGGATATCCTGATTATTCGAGCAATTCTTTAGGTTATTATATGGCCTCTTCATTACGTCCGGTCATAAATTTAAGTAAGAAAGCCAGTATTGTAAAATTAAAATCTCAGATAAAAAGTATTACTGATAGCGAATTTAAAATAGGCGATATAGTAGAGTATAATGATGTAGAGTACTATGTCATAAAAAATAGCACTAAAAATGATAAAACAATAACTATGGTAAAAAGAATGCCATTAACAAAAAGAGAAGTGGACAAGTATGACCCAAAGTATACTAGTATAGGAACTCAATATGCTATAAACGATGAAGAAAATAATTCAGTTGATACATATAAATATATTCCATATTACTATAGAGAAAATGGGTGTAGTGAGCATGGTAATGGACAATGTAGAAATGATTATGAAAGTTCAGATGTAAAACAAATTGTAGATATGTGGGCGGATGAACATGTAAAATCAAGTGATTTAGCAAAAGATGAAACAGGATACAAAGTAAGAATAATAAGCATTAAAGATTTAACAGATAATTTGGGATATGTTAGTACTGTAGTTAATATGAGTAATACACTACATCAAAAAGAGGAAGTGCCATTTAATTTAATGGAATGTTGGACAATGACTCCAGTTGAAAATCAAAATAATGATGAATATATTATAAGAACATTTTATGTTAAACCTGCTACGGTTTTTTATTCATCTGGCGTAGTATGCCCAGTAATCACTGTAAATAAAAAAGTTGCATCTCAAGAAAATAATTCTTCCAATAACGTTATAAATATTCCAGACACTTTACTACAAAATCCAGTATTTATAGTAATTATTGGAATTATCTTAATAGTTATAGCTACTATAACAGTAAGTTTAATATTAAAAAGAAAAAAATAGTTTGCAAAATTAATTTGTAAATTATTTTTTTATACTAATTTTTAATTAATTTCATAAATTAAATTATAGTTCATAAATTTAATTGAGGAGATGTTTATGAAAATTATAATACCTTTTAAAAAAGAAGTAGTTTTTAAAGATAATATTAGTGAAATAACAAGTATTTCATTAGAACATGAATTATCTTTAGAAAATAATATAGTTAAAGGAAAATTCTTAATTACTGGTGAATATTTAGTATCATCTAGTAGTAATACGGTATTGCCATTTAATTTAGAATTACCAATAGCACTAGCTGTCGAAGATAGTTATGATACTTCAAAAGCTATATGTGATATAGATGATTTTTATTATGAGATTGTTAATAATCAAAAGTTATCTATATCTATTGATATTTGTGTAGATAAATTATTAGAAAAGGAGTTGGTTGATATTAATCAGCAAATAGATGATTTAAATCAAGATGATAGAAATATTGATGATTTAAAAGTAGAAAGTGTAGAATTAAAAGAAGAGGTAGAAAATAAAGATGAAAGAAATGATGTTGGCAAAGAAGTTATTGAAAATAATGAAGAAGATGTTAATGAAAAAATAAATTCTTTATTTAGTAATATTGGTGATAATGAAGTATATGTATCATATAATATATATATTGTTCGTGATGGTGATACATTAGAAGATATTATAGAAAAATATAATGTTGATATAGAACTTATTAAAGAATACAATGATGTAAGTGATTTAAAAATAGGTGATAAAATTATTATTCCTAGCAAATGAGAGCTTTAAAAGATATATTAAAAAAAAATAGCATAAGAGCTAGTAGTTATATCAAAAAAGGGAAAAGTGTTATTGTTAGTGATGGCAAGAAAAAATATGTAATCAAACCTAGAAATAATTGTAATGATATATTTAAATATTTAAATAATCGAAATTTTAATTATTATCCTAAAATATATGATAATGATAAAGATTATGAAGTTACTGAATATATTGAAGATACAGATATTCCTATTGAACAAAAAATGAATGATTTAGTTTATTTAATTTCATTATTACATAGTAAAACAACCTTTTATAAAGAGGTGGATGAAGCAGATTATAAAACTTTATATGAAGATTTACTAAACAATTGTGAATATTTATTTGAATATTATACCGATTTAATAACTTTAATTGAATCTAAAGTATATATGAGTCCTTCTGAATATTTGTTAGCTTTGAATATTACTTTAATTTTTGATAGTATCAATTATTGCAAAGAAAATATAAAAAAATGGTATGATTATGTTAATAATAAAGAAAAAACGAATAAAATGCGTGTATCCGTTATTCATAATAATTTATCATTAGATCATTATTTAAAAAATGAACATGATTATTTAATTAGTTGGGATAAGTCAAAGATTGATATACCTATTTTTGATTTATATAAATTATATATAAATAATGCTAATAACTTTGATTTTTTAGATATTTTAAAATTATATGAGAAACAATATCCATTAAAAGATGAAGAGATACAACTTTTTTATATTTTAGTTAGTATGCCTTCAAAAATAGAATTTAATAAATCAGAATTTAATATGTGTATTACTATTCAAAATGAAGTTGATAAATTAATAAAAACTAGTAATATAATTAATAATTACAGAAAGTTACCATAATATTCGAAAAAATGAAAAAAAACATATAATCATAAAAAAGAATATTAAAAATATATTAAATCTAGTAACTATGAATAAAGTTAAAATAATTTGATAAAATAACAAAAAGGCAAAAAAGAATGATAGTATCCACCAAATTAACCTATTTTTTCTCCATTTCATAAAATCACCTATAATATTATAGATAATTATACACTTATCAAGTAGTTGATTTATCATAATTAATTTTTATTCTTTCACTAATTATTAAACTTTCATTGTCAATTTTTGATATTAGATTAACGATATCTTTGGCTTTTTTTCTTTTGATTTTAAGAATAATATAGTTTTTGTAAAAAAAAGGATTGTATTCTTTTATATAGTTTTTTATCAATTTTCTCTTAGTAGTATTTATTATAAGCAAATTATTTCCTAAAGCAATTTTTTCTTCCATTACGCTTCCCAAATAAGAACCTACTATAGATCCAAAAACAAAACATATAATTTTAAGGATATCTTTATTAATATTTACAATGACTATTCCTGTAACAATTATCCAAACAAGTGCAACTAATCCTTGTAAAATAGCTCCTAATTTTTTTTTACCATTGGATACAACTATAATTCTTAAAGTTGCTAAAGCATTTTCTAATATTTTAGAAATAAAGATAGTTAAATATATCATAAATTTCACCATTATTATTTTAGTAATATTTTTATATTTTATACATAGATTTAAATAGGTGATATTTTATGTTCAAAGTAGGAGAATATGTCACAAGAAATTCATATAATAACGATATTATTTTTGAAATAATTAGTATTAATGATAATACTTGTTATTTAAAGGGTGTTAGTGTTAGATTATACGCAGATAGTAATATTGAAGATTTAGTAAAATGTGATATTAGTAAAGATTTAGAGGAAAATAAGGAATTTTTAAACCGTATTAAAGAGTGCCGTTTAGAGCGTAGTGACTACTTTTATCTCCCTGGTAAAATTTTACATTTGGATGGAGATAAAGATTATTTAAATAGATGTCTTAATTACTATAAGGATATTAACATAATGGCTATGGGAATAGTAGTTTCTGAAGAAAAAATGCCTTTTCAAATAACAGAATTACTTGAGAAGTATAATCCGAATATATTAGTTATTACAGGGCATGATGCCTATTACAAGAAAAAAGGAAATATTAATGATATTAATGCATATAAGAATAGTTTAAATTTTGTAAACACTGTAAAAGCTGCCAGAAAGTTTGAAAGCAGTCATCAAAAATTAATTATAATTGCCGGTGCTTGTCAATCAGATTATGAGGAGCTTATTAAAGCAGGAGCTAATTTTGCATCTAGTCCCAAAAGAATAAATATTCATGCTCTTGATCCTGCTATAATTGCATCTAGAATGAGTCTTTCAGATAGTAATTTAGATATTGACTTAAAAGATATTATTGAAAATACTAAGTATGGTAAAGAAGGAGTAGGTGGAATAATTACAAAAGGAACTATGTATCGAGGTTATCCAAGATGACCATTTACGAAATTAAAAATAATTTAAAACAAAATATCGGTAAAGAGGTATATATTAAATATAATTTGGGTAGAAATAAATATGAAGATTACAAGGCTATTATTAAAGAACTTTATGATTATGTTTTTATAGTAGAGAATGAATCCGGTAAAAAATCCTTTACATATAGTGATATTATGACTCATACTATTCATATTGACTATTAAATATCAGTATGTTATAATCTTCC
>CANPWK010000083.1 GCA_947584105.1 uncultured Bacilli bacterium | reverse complement strand
TAAATATTTTATATAAATTTCACTTTTTTGTTTTTGATAAACATTGTAATTATCTAAGAAATATTTTTTATAAATTACTTTTTTCCCAATAATTACTGGAATAAATACAGATATTGTATTTTATTCCTTATTCATTCCTTCTTTGATACTAGCTTGTGCTGCAGCTAATATTGCAATTGGAACTCTATATGGACTACATGATACGTAATTTAATCCTAATTTATGGCAAAAATTTACACTAGATGGTTCTCCACCATGCTCACCACATATTCCTAATTTAATATCAGGTCTAACACTTCTACCTTTTGTAACTGCCATTTTTACTAATTCACCAACACCACTTTGATCTAATTTAGCAAATGGATCAAATTCATAAATCTTATTTTGATAATATGAATCTAAAAATTTTGATGCATCATCACGAGAAAATCCAAAAGTCATTTGTGTTAAATCATTAGTTCCAAATGAGAAAAATTCTGCTTCTTGTGCTATTTTATCTGCTGTTATTGCTGCACGTGGAATTTCAATCATTGTACCAATATGGTATTCTATATTAGAATTTTTTTCTTTTTTAACTTGCTCTGCTGTTTCAATAACTATATCTTTAACAAATTTTAATTCTTTAACTTCTCCTACTAATGGAATCATAATTTCAGGAACAATATTTAAATTATTCTCTTCACTAACTTCAATAGCAGCTTCCATTAAAGCTCTTGTTTGCATTTTAGCAATTTCTGGATAAGTAACAGCTAAACGACAACCACGATGTCCCATCATTGGGTTAAATTCATGTAATTCACTACATTTATTTTTTAAAGTTTCAATAGATACTCCCATATCACTAGCTAAAGCTTTAATATCCTCTTCTTCTGTTGGAAGGAATTCATGTAAAGGTGGATCTAAATATCTAACTGTCATAGGAAGACCATTTAATTCTTTATACATTGCTTTAAAATCTGATTTTTGGAATGGTATTAATTGATTAAGAGCTTCTTGTCTTTCTTCAACAGTATCAGATAAAATCATTTTTCTAATTTTAGGAATACGCTCTTCATCAAAAAACATATGCTCAGTACGACATAAGCCAATACCTTCAGCTCCTAATTCAATAGCTTTCTTAGTGTCACGAGGATTATCTGCATTAGTACGAACCTTTAATTTACGGAATTCATTAGCCCAAGACATAATACGTTCAAAATTACCACTAATAGTTGCTTCTACTGTTTTTATATCACCTTGATATATTTTACCAGTCGTACCATCTAATGAAATATAATCTCCTTCTTTAAAAGTACAATCACCTAACTTAAACGTTTTATTTTCCTCATCAATTTTAATATCGCCACAGCCAGAAACACAACAAGTTCCCATACCACGTGCAACTACTGCAGCATGACTTGTCATTCCACCACGGACTGTTAATATTCCTTGAGAAGCGACCATTCCTTCAATATCTTCTGGAGTTGTTTCAAGCCTTACTAGAATAACTCTTTCACCTTTACCGCCCATTCCAAGTTTTTTAGCATCTTCAGCTGTAAACACAACTTTTCCAGCAGCAGCACCTGGAGATGCTGGTAAAGCTTCACCTATAGCTTTTAGAGCTTTTAGACTATCTTTATCAAAAGTTGGATGCAATAATTGATCCAAAGATTGAGCATCAATACGTAAAACGGCTTCTTCTTTAGTAATCATACCTTCATCTACTAAATCACAAGCAATTTTTATAGCTGCTTGAGCGGTCCTTTTACCATTACGTGTTTGTAAGAAATATAATTTACCTTCTTGAATAGTAAATTCCATATCTTGCATATCACAATAATGTTTTTCCAACTTATTAGCAATTTCCATAAATTCTTTGTAACATTCTGGTAAATCTTCTTTTAATTTACTAATTGGTTGTGGTGTTCTTACACCAGCAACAACATCTTCACCTTGAGCATTTATTAAATATTCACCATAAATACCCTTCTCACCAGTTGATGGATTTCTAGTGAATGCTACACCTGTTCCAGAAGTATTACCCATATTTCCGAAAACCATAGCCTGAATATTAACAGCTGTTCCCCAATCACCAGGTATATCATTCATACGACGATATACAATAGCTCGTGGATTATCCCAAGATCTAAATACTGCCTTAATAGCTCCCATTAATTGTTCTTTTGGATCTTGTGGGAATTCTTCACCATTCATCGCATCTTTATAGACTTTTTTAAATCTAATTACTAAGTCTTTTAAATCTTCAACAGTTAACTCAGTATCATATTTAATACCTTTATCATCCTTTACCTCATCAATAATTTTTTCAAAGTAAGATTTAGGTACTTCCATAACAACATCTGAATACATTTGAATAAAACGACGATAAGAATCATAAGCAAAACGTGGATTCCCTGTTTTTTCAGCAAAACCTACAACAGCTACATCATTTAATCCTAAATTTAGAATAGTATCCATCATACCAGGCATTGATGCACGTGCACCACTACGTACTGATACTAATAATGGATCATTATTATCACCAAATTTTTTACCTTGAATATCTTCTAGTTTCCCAAGAGCTACATAGATTTCATCTTCTATTTCTTTAGAAATTGCTTTACCATTATTATAATAATCAGTACAAGCCTCAGTTGTTACAGTAAATCCTTGAGGAATAGGTAACCCTAAATTAGTCATCTCCGCTAAATTAGCACCTTTTCCTCCTAACAATTCTCTCATGTCTTTATTACCTTCACTGAATAAATAAACTTTCTTCATATTTCCTCCCTATCTATTACAATTATAACAAACAATAATACTTTATGCAATAAATAAATTCAATAATATAATATGTATATTAATAATATATATTCTACTTTGCCCTTGGATGAGTATTTAAATATGTCCTGCGCATTTTTTCGTTTGTTAAATGCGTATAAATTGTAGTAGTAGATAAATTTTCATGTCCTAATAATTCTTGAACAGTTCTTAAATCAGCACCTTCATTTAACATATGAGTTGCGAAAGTATGACGAAAAGTATGGGGAGAAATTTTAATGTCAATACCCGCCTTAGTTTTTATTTTATTTATTATATTTCTTATCTCCCTAGTATTAATTTTACGTCCAGTGTTACTTAAAATTAAATAATCAATTTGATTTTTCATAAAATTAAAACGAATATCTAGATATTTTTTTAATATTTTATCTAATCTACTACCGTAAAATATTATTCGTTCCTTATTACCTTTTCCTAGTATTTTAATCGATCTATCATTTAAATTAATATCATTTAATTTAATATTAGTAAGCTCACTAACGCGAATCCCACTTACATATAGTAACTCCAAAATACAAGCATCTCTAATTCCTTTAATATCATTCATATCTGGTGTATTTAATATTTTTTCTACCTCATTAATTGTCAGGTATTTAGGTAATTTTTTTTCTATTTTTGGACTAGTTATTAACTCCAAAGGATTTAAAGCAATTTTATCTTCCTTTTTTAAATATTTATACAAACTTCTAAGTGAACTAATCATTCTTGCCATTGATTTGGTTTTATATTGTAATTTATATAAATAACTAATATAATTTCTAATATCATTATAATCCACATTACATATATTTTTATTGTTATCATGACAATATAAAACAAATATTTCAATATCATTTTTATAGGCTATAACAGTATGTTTAGAATAATTTCTTTCATATTCTAAATAATTTAAAAATTCATCTACTAAATTCATAATTATCACATAATTAATATAACATAAAATTCAAGTTTATTCAAAAAAATAAAAAGGACTACTGTCCTTAATAATTAAAATTAAAATTAGAAGCACTTAAATTATAGTATGTTTTATTCTTATATTTAACTGTCACTTTTGAATACTCTGCTTTCGTTCTTGAAATTAGTTCAACTTTAGCTCCTTTTGGAATTGAATTTACTTTTGATTTAGCTATCGCATATATAGGATATTTCCAAGTTTGACCCTTATTTTGATAATTTCTCATATTATTATAAAGTTCAACACTAGAATTTGGAAATTGATCACTTGTATATTCACCCTTTTTAACTGTTGATTTTAATTTTGAATAATCAACCTTTGGTAATACATTTAATGGATCTAAATGAGTTCCAGTTATATTATTACTAGAATTTATCAAGTTAAAATCAATATGCAAATGTGGAATACGTGATCCACCAGTTATACCAGAATAACCAATTAATTGTCCTTTAGTAATTTTTTGACCTTTTTTAAATTGTACTTTAGAATTATTAAATGGATTATACTTTAAATGAGCATAAGCGACACTATAATTTTTGCCATTAATTTTCGATTGAACAAATAACACATTACCATAATCTTGATCTTCATTAGCTCCCGAATATGTATTATGTGATCTTACTGTTCCATCAGCTACCGCATATACTGGAGTACCTACAGGAGTTGTAATATCCAATCCTTCATGCCATTCTGAATTACCATAAACATAATGCTTTATTCTATGTACCATTTTATCATGCTCTAATAATTGAAACTGTGGAACAACAGGCCAGATAATAGTTGATAGAGAATATGTATTAGTTTTTATAGAATCAACTTTTTTACTACATTTCTTATCAGAATATACAGTAAATATTCCATATTTTTTACTATTAACTGTCAATTTAGTTGTAACACTACTCTTAAGTGCTGTACAACTGCCAGCCGTTTTAGTAGAATCTTTCCAAGTATAATAGTAGTTATGAGATCCTAAATTAGCTGTTTTAACTGTAAATTTTTTAGTTTCAACATAATTTAATACTGTCGAACTATTTTGATCAGTTGGTGTAATTGATAATTTTATTTTACAATTACTACAAGCATACTTTTGCGTACTAATATCATCCAGTTTATTTTTACATGATGAATCACTATAAGTAGTAACTACTCCTTTATTTTCTTGTTTCATTTTTATTTGCCAAGC
>CANPWK010000082.1 GCA_947584105.1 uncultured Bacilli bacterium | reverse complement strand
AAAAAAAAAAAAAATACAACCTTTTTTATAAATTATATTTTTTATATAGAATTATCAAACTAGAAAAATATTAATTATTATTTTTTAGCCATTTAACTCTGTTAATTCCTGATTTAGAGTTTGATATTTTTTATTAATTTCCATATTGTCATCTTTCTTTAGTACATACCAACCTTTTCTAAACATTAATTCATATACATCTCTTTGCAACTTTGAATATTCTAAAAACATATTATTATACTCTTGATATAAATATTCATTACTTGCCTCAGTTAATGCTACTGCGTAATTTTTCACCATTTCTTTTAAACTACTTAACAAATTAGTAATATAATCTTTATCATTCAAATTAATTCCAGTTTTAACTTCAGTCTTAGGATTTTTTATTTCATTATTCATTAGAGCCTCCATTATTTAAAATATCTAAAACTTTAACCATACTAGTATGAAATAGCTGGATTCCAGATTCTAACATATTTTTAATCTCAACATCGTTTACAGAATTAGTAGCACATACAGTATTTTTATATGCTCCATAATTCCAAGTAAACATATCACTTAAATAATCTAAATCTTTACTGCTAATTATCATAGGTACTTGCTTTATCTCATTCATTTTTTCATCTCCCAATTTTATTATGGGTATTTGCATCTTTTTTACACACAAATTTTAATAATTATTTAATAAATTAATAAAAAAATGGAAATATTATTTTTCCATCTTTTAAATTATTCAGTTCTTAAAGCCTCAACTGGATCTTGCTTACTTGCTTTCTTAGCAGGTCTTATTCCTGCAATTACAGTTATCCCTACACTAAGTAATATCAAAATTATCATACTTAGTATCTTTAAATTAGCAATCTTATCTATATGTGCTAAAGTTTTAACTACCATATTTATACTAACATTCATCAATAAAGTAATACTAATACCTAATATTCCTGCAATTAATCCTTCTATAATAGTTTCAGCTCTAAATA
Organism: uncultured Bacilli bacterium; assembly: GCA_947584105.1. Classification (GTDB taxonomy): domain Bacteria; phylum Bacillota_I; class Bacilli_A; order RF39; family UBA660; genus RUG12438. Next base: position 4,053 of record CANPWK010000082.1, on the reverse strand, counting down.
CTCTTTTTATGTCTTTTTTACTAGCACCAATAGCTCTTAAAATTCCAATTTCTTTTGTTCTTTCAAGTACACTAATATAAGTAATTATAGAAATCATTATACTAGATACAATAAGACTAATAGCAACAAATCCAATTAAAATAATTGACACAATATTAATAATAGAAATAACCCCGTTAACAAATGTTTTTATTAAATCTGTATAACTAATTTTATCATTTTTACTTTTTTTATCATTATATTCATTAATTAATTTTATAATTTTTTCTTTTGAATCAAAATTTTTAGGATAAATATTAATAGAGTTAGGATTATCTAAATCATATAATCCTAATTTCTCAGCATTAGATTTATAGCTATTAACATTTTGATCAAATTTTTCTCCAGTAAATATATCAATATCTTTATTTGCAGTTTGAACTTTATATATTTCAGTTTTAGAAATTTCTGTTATGACATATTCTCGCAAATTCTTAGTATAACCAACAAAACCTGAACTATAAGAATCTTTCTTAGCTCTTAATATTCCTACTATTTTTATATCTACACCATTATCAATAACATTTTTCATATAAGATAAATCGTTGGAATAATCTACTAACTTACCATTTTCATATTTATAATAATCTGTATTTAAGATTAGTTTATATTTTTTATTCAAAATATCCTCATATGAATATTTAACTGGTTTATTATTTGTTAAATTGTTCCTATCTTTTATATCTAATGCATACAAAACAGAATCTGGAATATTATTATTTTCATTCACAACTAAAACCATTTCATCATAGTTATCAGGTAATCTACCTTTTAAAATATCATATTCACTTTTTAAAAGTTCATCATTATCTATCAATTCTTCAAATATAGATGCATGATTATCTATCATTAAAGATAAATCTTCTTCATCTTCTTTAGGAATATCATCTTTATTTATAACGTTAAAAGTATTTGGATTAACTTTTACATGATCCATAGAATATATTTGTAAATCTAAATTATAACCATATTTTATATCACTTGTATATTCTTTAAACTCATCTTTAGATTCAATATACTTTTTAAATTCAGATAAATTATTTTTCTTAATAAAACCATTAGATAATAAATCAACCTGATTACTAATATCATCACTTGAGCAAATTTTTCCATCACTACATTTTTTATCTTTATCCATCTCTAAATCCAATATTTTACTATAATCATAAGAAATATCTTTAATAGTGATTGGGTAATCAGATAATGACTCTTTTTCAACATTAGCAACATAATTAGAAACACCTGTTGATAAAGATAAAATTAAAGCTATTCCAACAATACCAATTGAACCTGCAAAAGCTGTTAGAAATGTTCTTCCTTTTTTAGTCATTAAATTATTGAATGATAATGTTAAAGAAGTCCATAATGACATAGATGTTTTATCTGTTTTAACTTTATTTACTTCTTCAGTAATTTCATCAAAAGGATTTGAATCATTTAATATTTGACCATCCTTAAGTTCAATAATTCTAGTAGAATAATTATGAGCTAACTCTGGATTATGTGTAACCATAATAATAAGTTTATCTTTAGAAATCTCTTTTAAAAGTTGCATAATTTGTATACTTGTTTCACTATCTAAAGCACCAGTTGGTTCATCAGCAAGTATAATATTAGGATCATTAACTAAAGCTCTTGCAATAGCAACACGTTGCATCTGACCTCCTGATAATTGATTTGGCCTTTTGTTTAAATGATCTTTTAATCCAACTTTTATAAGCGCTTCCTTAGCCTTTTTTATTCTTTCTTTTTTAGATATACCTGATAAAGTTAGTGATAATTCTACATTAGCTAAAATTGTTTGATGAGAAATTAAATTATAATTTTGAAAGATAAAACCAACTCGATGATTTCTATAACTATCAAAATCTCTATCTTTATAATTTTTAGTAGAAACTCCATCTATTATTAAATCTCCACCATCATATTTATCTAATCCACCAATGATATTTAATAATGTTGTTTTACCACTACCACTTTGTCCTAATATAGAAACAAATTCACTTTTTCTAAAATTGATATTAATCCCTTTTAAAACATGTTGAACTTCTCCACCAACTCGATAACTTTTATGAATATTTTTTAATTCTAACATAAATCACCTCAAATTAATATTAAATATAATTATACTGTATTTATAATTTAATTACAACTATATATTAATTAAAATTATATAAAATATAGTAATTTCATTTTAAATTGTCATTAAAGAACTTTACTATTTTATCAAATGGTATTATTTCTTTATTATCATATAAATCTGTATGAACAGCATCAGGAATAATCATTAGTTCTTTATTATCAGTATAATTACTATTTGTTGTCATATTTTTATAAGCATCTTTACTAAAATAACAAGAGTGTGCTTTTTCGCCATGAATCATTAGAACAGCACTTCTAATTTCATTACTATATTTTAAAATAGGTTGATTGATAAAAGACATACATCCTATTTTATTCCATCCACCATTAGAATTTAAACTTCTTTTATGATAAGCTCTACCTTTATAATATTCACTATAATCTTTAACATAAAAAGGTGCATCTTCAGGTACAGGTAAATCTAGGCATCCTCCACCAAGCTCATAACTACCATTTTTATAATCAACTATTCTTTGGGCATTAAGATTTTTCTTCATTTCATATCTTGCATTTTCATTATCTCCATTATCAAAGTAACCATTAGCATTTACTCTTGACATATCATACATAGTTGAGGTAACTGTTGCTTTAATTCTTGTGTCAAGTGCAGCAGCATTTAGTGCCATTCCACCAAAGCCACAAATACCAACAATACCAATACGAAGTGGATCTACATTATCAAGAGTGGATAAGTAATCAATTGATGCTTGAAAATCTTCAGTATTTATATCAGGTGAAGCCATATATCTTGGCATTCCTCCTGATTCTCCTGTAAATGATGGATCAAATGCTATTGTTAGGAAACCTCTTTCAGCAAGATATTGAGCATACAATCCACTTGCTTGCTCTTTAACTGCACCAAATGGTCCACATACACTAATAGCTGGTAACTTCCCTTCATAATTAATAGGCTCATACATATCAGCTACAAGCGTTATTCCATAACGATTATGAAATGTTACTTTCTTATGATTAACCTTATCACTTTTAGGGAATGTTTTATCCCATTCTTCAACTAAATTTAATTTTTCTTCTTTCATAATTTTTCCTCCCAATAATTATATTATTAACTTAACTATTTATTTCATTAGAAGTGATAGTAAATACAAATGTCCACTCATAGGATAATACTTTATTTAATTATTAAAAATGCAACTAATTAAAATTAATCTTTATATAATTGTTTGGGATAAACATTTTTTTCTTGCAATTCTTTTAAATAATCCTTTACTTCTTGTAAATCCTCTTTATAAGTAACTCCCATCCATTTTTCATCTGTTTCAATTAATTTTATTTTTATTTCTTCATCTTTAATCATATCAGTTAAAACATTAGGAATTAAATATTCACAACTATCTAATTTACTTTGATTATCCATAAAGAATTTTTTCATATTTTCTTCAATATATTCTATTACAGAATAATTAAGACCATACATTAACATTGATACATTTTGATCTTCACTAATTTCTAAAACAGAATTATCTATCAAAGAAGTTGCTTTTATTTTATTACCTTCTCTTTCAATAATATAATCATTATTTTCTGTTAAATAATTTTCTTTTTGAAAGCAAATACCTCTTTTAGCACTACCATTTTTACTCATAGTATTTTTAATTTTATATCCTATTGTACAACACTCTTGTTCTTTTAATGATTTATATAGTTTATCAAATGAACTTCTACCATAAAAATCATCGGCAGAAATTAATCCGAAATAACCATCTAGATAATCTTTTGCGCAATATAAAGCATGAGCTGTTCCAAAAGGTTTTATTCTATCAATCTTATCACCAATAAAACTCTTTAAATTATCATTTTTTTGAAAAGCATATTCTACTTTTACTAAATGATTAATTCTATTACCAATAG
>CANPWK010000081.1 GCA_947584105.1 uncultured Bacilli bacterium | reverse complement strand
GTAAATATTTTCGCCAATTAGTTTTAAAGTCTTGCCATTTATCCTTAATAATAGGCCAATAAATGCCAATTAAGACAATACTAGTAAGAGTAGGAGCGATTAAATTAACTAAATTTAAAACCCAAAAATTATGAGAATTAAAGAATTTAGCAATTAAATCGTTAAGTAAGATTGGTAATATTATATAAATAATTAAGCCAAAATAACCAACGATTTTCCGTCTTGTTTTCATAGTTTCACTCCATTCTTTTTAAATATATCATAAATTGCCTGGAAGTTCAATTTTCTAATTGAAAATCAAGGGCAACTATGGTAAACTAAATTATAGGTAGGTGGCAAAAATGCAAAAATGTTTAAAAATGATGTTTGCGTTTTGGATTAGTGTGATGTTTGTTACGCCAGTAGATGCGGCCAAAACCTGTTCGACTAGTGAACAGGCCGAAATAAATTCCCAAGTTTCTAATATGCGCGGAGCATATCAAGAAATGGAAGAACCACTAGATCCAAATGATTATGTTTCTCCAAATGCAGAAGATAATGAACCAGCTGATGTTGGCGAAGTTAATCCTAATGATGAAGAAATTTTGACAACATTAAGTTATTTTGATATTTCGATTACCAATATGACGGATAAATTTTATTTAGTAGTCACCAATGATTATGATGATGAAAAGCAAACTTTCTATTATAGTGATGCTAAAGATGGTATTATTACTTTTCCATGGTATAACCTTGATGCAGTAACAACTTTTACAATTGAAGTTTATACGAGTAATAATACGGGATGTCCTAATGAATTACAACGAACTATAACGGTAAGGACACCACGATATAATGAGTTTTACGAAAGTGTTGCTTGTGAAGAAAATCCTAAATTTAACTTATGTCAAAAATTTGTTACTTTTGATTATATCGAAAGCGGCGAATTTCAAACTAGATTAGATGCTTATTTAAAAGTAGATGATGATAATGCTGACACACCAAAAGAAAAAGACAAAAATACATTAGAAGAAATAAAAGATTTTGTGGCTAATAATAAATATTATTTTATTGGCGGCGGAATTGCAATTTTAGTTATTGCGGGGGTTGTAATAGCTGTGATTGTTAGAAAACAAAGGAGCAGTGAATTATGAAAATAATTAAAAAAAGCTTAATTTTTATTTTTACGATTTTAGCATTTAGTTTATGCTTAGGTAGCGCTAAAGCTTTAAAAGTTGGCGATAGTGTTAGATTTAATTGGGTTAGCGGTGACGATGCCGCGAGAGGCTTAGGCGTTACTGTTGGCGGATATCGTTATCCTACATGGAACTATTATGCAACTTTTAATGATGGTAAAGAAGCTAAACTTTATTGTATTGACCCTATAAGATTAAATAATAGACATGGAGCAACGATAAAGGTCCAAGAAATTTTTGATTTTACGAATACGAAAAAATCATTAAAAACGCGGGCATTATATTATGGGTTACAAACGATTTTAAAAGAAGGAGCGCAATCTCGAAATTCTAGTAAAGCAGAAATAACTAAGACCGAAATTGCTGTGAGAGTTTTTGCAAATTCCTTTATTTCTGGGATGTTTGTTAAAACCGGAGCAGGTTATGTCGATGACGAAATGCTTTCCGCTAGAAGCGCGGTTATAAATCTTGGGGTAGAAATTGCGAAAAAGAACTATGAAAAAGTTTCAACTATCTTAAATAAATGTACAACTGGTTCTGCAAGTAAAAGAAAAGCTTGCTTAGAAAATGCGATTAAGCCTAGTGGAATAGGTTCGTCAACTTATAAATTCCCTAGCACATCATTTAAAAATTCGGTTGTTAAAAAGATAGAAAGTGCAATAAATGCCGCCTATGAATTTAAAACTAGCGGCGGAGTTGCAAGTACTTCAACGAAAGTTACAGCATCTGTTTACATTGCGGAAAACGAAAATAAAGAACGGGTATCTGAAGAAAAAATTGTTAATTTTAGAATAACTGATGTTAAAGCAGGGGGATATGTTAGTGTTGGTTTAGGCGATGTAACATGTAATAAATGTTCAGCGAATGGTATAAATATTGAAAAAGTTGAATATTTAGATAATAATACGTGGAAACCTTTAACTAATGATAAAATTGACCTTGCTAAATTTGTTGATAGTAATCATAATGCTAAAATTAAGGTTACGTTAAAAAAGAATGAAATTGATGCTGAAGAATGTGATGCGACCGTAACAATTAAATATCGGATATATGATCCAACTAATACGGTTTCAGTTGCTTTATTAAAAGAAACACGGGGATCACATCAAAAATATATTGGGGCAGTACCTAATTTTGTAACCGGTGTAAATGGTAACGGCAATAATATGAATAATGGTATTACGCAAGAATTTACAATTAAATCTGATGTGGCTTGTATTTTTGTTCCTTGTGATAGTGAATTAGCTACACCAGCATGTCAAGAAGATACTAATGGTTATGTTAAAGCCCCAACTAATATTAAAAGATGTATTATCAATAATGTTGATGATGCCGGCAATTCTTATGAATTGAATAAAAATAATGGCGGGGTTGATAATGCTTATTGTAGTACGTTCTGTAAAGAAGATTATCGGACAATTAACTTAAATAAAGCTATTAGTGATTTAAAATGTGGTGGATATTTCCAATTAAGAGCTAGAATTGAAGGTAGTCAAGATTGCTATCGGGGTACAATTTCGGGCGATAAAGCCATTAATAAAACTAAGTTCGTTGATGACATTGTAGAAGCTCAAAGAACAATTATCAATGAATATAATAAATACTTAAAAGCAACTAGTGCCCAAAAACAATCCATTACTAGTGATAGTGGCGTTAGTCGGGTTACCGGAACTTATACCGGAATAGATGTTGATAAAGTTAATAGTGATGGTACTATTACTACAAAAAGTGTTACTTTAAATTATGAATATCGGGGAAATAACGCTGATGAAGTTAAGAAAGCTATTCAAGCCGATATTGACAGTGCGCAAAAGAATCTTGATCAAAAGAATTACGATAATAGTACGGCTTATGGTCAATATTTAAGTATTATTAATAATTTAAATGCTTGTACAGTTTCTTGGGATAATACATATAAATTTGCGCAAAAGGTGTCTTGGGAATATAACGAATATATTAATGGTTCACTACAAGAAACTTATTATGGTTTAGTAGCGGCCAAAGATCGTTATTTAAGTCCTGTAGAAAGTACCTTAACAACTAATACGAGTGTTCAAGCATGTACGGGTACGGTAGATAATGAATACAACTTATGTAATGGCAGCGCTAACAATTGGCAATCAACTGATGCGGTATTTAGTAATTATAACTTTACTGTATGTTCTACTGAAGGATGTACAACAAATACCCAAAGTATTTCAAATGCTAAATATGTAAAACAACATATCGAAAAGTCTCAAGATTATATAACACCATCTGTATTCTATCAAATTGCTGGTAGTGGTCCTGCTAGTGGGGGAATTACAACTAATAATACATATACTGGTCCTAATGTTCAATTAACGCCTGTAGATGGTTTACCATTATCATTAGATAGTGTTGGTGGTGGTATCTTTAAATTAAGTATTGAAGATTTAGGTGAATTTTACGATACTGGTGAATTAGGTAGATTAATTGATTTTGGCGGCGATAATGAAGAACATAGTGTTGCTAAAACCCAAAATAGAACGGATGCTTCTAACTGGGATGGAAATTACAAATGCTACTATCAAAATAATTGCCGAATTCCTGAATGCCCAACTTGTGACTTCGAATGTGAAGGCGATTTTTGTGAATGGAAAGAATGCCCAACTTGTAGTGTTGAATGTGTAAACTGTATCTACAATTTAGGTGAATTACAATTAAATTTCAAACCAGTTTCGACATCTAAATTTGATTCAGCAGGTCGGGAATATGGTTATAACTGGAATATTAGTACGACGATTGGTTCTTTAAGTTTAATTAAAGATAAAGCTGAAGAAACAATTGACCGAATTGAAGAATCTAATACAACTATTTATGATGACGATGAATCTGCTGATTCTAAGTTAGAATTTAGTATTAAATTAACTCCAGATGTCACAAATTATATTCGCGATTATAATAAAAAGGTGGAAAATGAAGAAAAGGGTGGTTATAATGATCCATCCTTGACATGCTACGATTATGAAGATGAAAATAATGCTGTTTATAAGAATATGTTCTGTTATAGTAACTTTATTGATGGTTTAATAGAAGAAACTAATGCTGAAGTTTATGCGAAAAATAGAGGGGAAATTTCTAACAGAACAGCTGAATCAGTATTAAAGAGTGGCTATTGGGAACCATGGGCTGGTTATCAATATAATGAATCAGTTATTGGTGGACCTTCATGGAAATAGAAAGGGTGTGATGCTTAAGTGAAAAATGCTTTTTGGGCTTATTGGCTAATATTATTAGGAGTATTTATTGTTGTAATTATGTTATTGGTACAAAGTGTTACTTCTAATAACCAACAAGATTATTTCTTAATTAAAGAATTAACTGAAGCATCAATGGTAGATGCCGTCGATTATTCTTATTATCGGCAATATGGCGAAATAAAAATTAATAAAGAAAAATTAATTGAAAGTTTTTTAAGAAGATTTGCCGAAAATGCATCATTAACATCAACTTATGAAATTAAATTTTATGATATTTATGAAGCACCGCCAAAAGTAAGTGTAGAAGTTAAAGGAAAATCCAATACATTCACGATAGTTGGGGAAGCTACAGACTTCGATATAGTTAATCGAATTGATGCAATAATTGAAGGTAATGCAATAGGAGAAAATAATAAATAATGATGATTGGATTCACCAAAAAAGTGAATCCAATAGTCAGTTAATGAATGGAGGATAAAATGGGAAATTTAGTTAATACAATTAAAAAATTTATATCAAATAAAAATACAGTAACAATTTTAGGCTTTTTAGCGGGAATTATTGTGCTATGGGCTTTTTACAATTATCGGGTTAATCGCGCGATAGATCCAGTTAAAGTACCTTATGCTAATAAAGCTTTAAC
>CANPWK010000080.1 GCA_947584105.1 uncultured Bacilli bacterium | reverse complement strand
CACTAATAATAACCTCTAAATTAGGATGTTTCATATATCTCTTATGATATGCATCTATTATATTCTTTATTTGTAAATAACTTAATTCATATGATAATGTTATTTTATCCACACCAAGTGAATGAAGAAAGGCCACTGTATAGCTATTAACAACATTTAAAGCAAAATCAGTAACAATATCTTTGTATATCAAAAGACTCCCTAAATCACTAACTAAAACTCTTTTATTCATATATTGATGATTAGTAATAATTCTATTTAATTTTAACGTAGTATTATCTAAATTTTGTAAATTATAAACTTCATCATAACCGTTAAGTATATAATCAGAATCAATCAAAATAGCCTTCTTTTGTATGTTCGGATAATTTTTAACATGAATTTCATACTTTCCAATAATAATATCGGGTCTTTTTAATCTTTGATTATTTAATTTTTCAATTGCCTCTCTTCTTAATTTATTTAAGAAACCAACCGGAATAAAAATATTATCATCAATATTTAGCTTTAACTCTTTTAAAGTATATACAGTATCATTTAATTTTGATAACTTGGCTTTTAAATTTTCAGAAGTTATAGGATTATTTTTAGCTCTTAAAATAATATAATCACTACTAACATTTACTAAATAATCTTTATATTTTAAAGAAATTTTTAATCTTTCTCCCAATTTAGCTTCCAATGACATATATAATGGTAATTTTTTTAATTTCTTTATCTCTTCGTTAATTTTCGATAATTGATTATAATCAGTTGTTTTAACTACTGCACTTAATGAATTAATTTTTTTATTTATTTTAACAACGTCACCTTTTTTAGCACGTTTCACCATTTTATTATTTACAGACATATTTGTAATAATAAATCCAATATCATCTTTTACTACTCTAATTCCATCATTTAAATTTAAATCATCTGTCAATTGCAATAAAAAATAATTGTTTTTTATACTTACTACATTCCCTATTACCACTCCTTGATGATTTGGTCTTTTACAATTAGTAAAATTATTATTATCTTCTTTAAATAAAAATCCTTTAGTAAATCCTCTATTAAATATTTTCTTTAAGTTATAAATATCATTATCTTTAATATTTACATATCCATATTGTAAATAAGAATCAATTGCTTTACGATATAAACTAACTGCATAGTAAACATACTCTTTTCTTTTCATTCGGCCTTCTATTTTTATAGAATCGACACCTATATCTATTAACTTACCAATATTTTCTAAAGTACATAAATCTTTTGTACTTAAAATATATTTATCACAATTTATTACTTTATCATCTTTAATTAAATCATATGGCATCCTACAACATTGTACACAAGTACCACGATTACCACTTCTAGAGCCAATTAAACTACTCATCAAACATTGCCCAGAATAACTAATGCAAAGGGCTCCTTGAACAAATATTTCAATTTCTATCTTAGAATTGTTTTTGATATTAGTTACTTCATCAATATCCATCTCCCGTGCTAAAACTACTCTTTTAATATTTAATTTTTCTAATAATTTTACACTGGATAAAGAATGAATATTCATTTGTGTAGAAGCATGAATTTCTAATTTTGGAAACATTTGTCTTACTACATCCATTAATCCTAAATCTTGAATAATAATAGCATCAACCCCATTACGATGTAAAAATCCAATATATTCTAAACAATCGTCCATCTCATCTTCATATATTAATGTATTAATAGTTACATATATCTTTACATCATAAAGATGGCATATTTTAATAGCTTCTTGCAATTGTTCATTACTAAAATTATTTGCAAATGCTCTAGCTCCATATTTTTTTCCACTTACATATATTGCATCAGCACCAGCACTAATTGCCGCTATTAAACTTTCCATATTTCCAGCAGGAGCCAGTAACTCTATCTTTTTCATAACTAACACCTATTTAATTATAATATAAAAAAAGAAAAATGGCTAGCATTTTCTTAAATCATTTTATCAATGTCTTTAGGAACCTTATCATTAACAACTGCACTTATTATTTTATCTTCCTGTTCTTTATTTATTTGTCTACCAGTAACTTGACTTAAAGTCTGAATTACTTCTCTTAAACTACCTTCATTTTTCAAATCATTTTCTTGTAATTTTTTAGCAAGTGATAAAATTGTTTCTTTATTAACATTTGTCTTTTTCTCTACTCTATCAAAAAACTTATTTGAAAAAGCCATAAGTACCTCCTAATTTAATATATGAAAATATAAAATGGAGGTTCTTTTAATAATACAATTATTCCCCTTTATTTTTAAAATTTAACACAATGGGTGTTCCAGCAAAATCAAATGATTCTCTAATTTTATTTTCTAAATATCTTTCATAAGAAAAATGAATTAGTCCTTTATTATTTACTTGAATTTCAAAAGTTGGTGGAGCGGTTTTAACCTGATAACTAAAATATATTTTAAGTCTCTTACCCTTATATGATGGAGGAATATTTAATTGATATGCATCCATCATTACATCATTAAGTAAACTAGTTTTTATCTCTCTTTTAGAATTTTCATAAGCAGTTATTATCTTAGGCATTAAAGTTTGAACTCTCTTCTTAGTTAAAGCAGATAAAAATACGATTTCTGCATATGTCATAAATTGGAAATTAGCTTTAATTTTGTCTATCCAATTTTTTATTTGCTTATCTTTATCTAAAACTGTATCCCATTTATTAACAACAATAACTATTGGTTTATTAGCATCTAACGCATAACCTGCAATGTGCTTATCATGTTCTACTATTCCTTCTTTAGCATCAATTACTAATACACAAACATCGGCCCTATCAATAGCCTTCATACTACGAAGTAAACTATATTTTTCAACATTTTTATAAATACGACCTTTTTTTCGCATTCCAGCCGTATCAATTACTGTAAATTTAGTACCATGATATTTAAATTTTGTATCAATTGCATCTCTAGTAGTACCTGCAACATCACTTACAATAGCTCTTTCTTCATTTAAAATAGCATTAACTAAACTACTTTTTCCTACATTAGGTCGACCAATTATAGAAAATTTTATACTATCATCAATCTCTTCTTCATACTTAGGAATAATTTTAGTAATTGCATCTATTAAGTTACTAATTCCATCCCCTTGTTCACCACTAACTTTAATATAATCATTAAAACCTAAAGAATAGAAATCATATTCATTTTCTTTAACTTTTTTACTATCACATTTATTAATAACCACTATAACTTTATTAGATATCTTTTTAAGCATATTGCGAACAATATAATCATCAGCAGTAAGCCCATCTTTACCATCAACAACAAACAATACAATATCAGCTTCATCAATAGCTAAAGAAGCTTGCATCTTTATTTCATTATTAAAATTATCATTATCTTTTTCAATACCACCTGTATCAATTAAATGAAAAGTATAATTATTTACATTTACAATACCATATATTCTATCTCTAGTAACACCAGGAGTATCCTCAATTATTGATACTTTACGACCTATCAATTTATTAAAAATCGTACTTTTTCCTACATTAGGTCGGCCTACTAAAGCTACAACTGGTCTTTTCATAAACATCACCACCGTGATTATACCAAATTATAAAAAAAAAAGAAAGAGTTTAATCTAAACTATCGCTTCCTTTTTTTGATAATTAAACTTATAGTTATGGTTGCTACAACAATTAGGATAATACCAATAACTACTATAAATACTGGATTTTTTAGTAAAGTGTCTGGAATGCTTACTTTATTATCTTTATTAACATTATTGTTATTACTATTTGTTGCAACCTTCTTTGCTATTGTTACAACAGGACAAACACCTTTTGTACCACCAATCCATGATTGAAATACATTACCATTATTCTCTATTGTATATACTCTATCTTTCGCATCAAATACTGGTGTCATCGTCCAACAATTAGCTAAAGCAAACGGTGCTTCTTCTGACATTTGATATGATTCAGTTTGAGTACCTTCACGCCTTCCTCCTCTTCCTACATATCCTAACTTATCTTTTAAATCATCTATTGTAAGAAGCCTTGCTTTATATCCCATTTCATCTATAGTTAATTTGTCTTCAAAAAATTTATCTGCCCATTTATCTACTATTGATTTTATTGATGATTTATCATAATTATTATCACAGCCATCATAATGACCACTACTACAAACTCCTTCTTGATAATAATAATTAACATAACCAGGATAATATTCATTACTATCTTTTAATCCCATTGTACCTTTATCTAATGTATTATAATTAACGTCTTCAAGATTTTTTAACTCTTCATATGATAATGGTAATTTAGTAATTATTGTTAATTTATCATCTGTCTTACTAGAATCTTTTATAACATAAAATTCTTTACCGTTATATTCTATCATATCCCCTATTTTAAACTCGGTATCATTGATATCTTTTAAATTATTTTTTATTTTAGTTATACTTGCACTCTTATTTAAATTTATTACTGGTCTTACTCCTATTGGTGAATATGGATATTCTGTAAACCCATGTATACCAGAAATATTATAAATCATTGAAATATCAAATTTAATATTATAATATGGACCATCTTTTATATAATATGCACTACTAGAACCATATGGAGACATTGTCCAATAAGTATATCTACTTAGCCATGTTGGAATCTTAGAAAATAATTTAGTAACCTCATCTTTTGTTAATAGTCTTACTTTATATTTTTCTTGTATACTTACCGAACCTGAACTATTATCATCTTTAGTATATGTTATAGAAACCTCTTTTAAATCACCTTGAGAAAGTAGACCATTACTCCACTCATCTACTATATGTTTGATATCCGAATTATTATAACCATTCTTACAATCATTATCTATATCATTATCCTTATGAGTACAATTATCACTTGAATAATATGCAACTCCTCCATAACCAGTTCCATTTAAATCAAATGCATTACCATTTTTATAATAATTGCACATTTCATGTAACTGATCTACATCACAAAAAGCATTTCTATTAACATACTCCTTACCATATTTATTTACTTCATCTACTGTAAGTGGTGTTGCTTTTAAAAG
>CANPWK010000079.1 GCA_947584105.1 uncultured Bacilli bacterium | reverse complement strand
GCCATATGATTTATTATGATCATACCAATCACCTGCATTCGGATAAGTATCCCACATCCTTAAATTGCTAGAAGCAGTTTCTAATATCTCATTCGCTCTACCATATGCATACCAAGTACATTGTCCTACATTAGCACCAGGATAAGCGATATTTTCACTCGAGAAAAAGTGTTTATTGCCTGATTCTGGTTGTGAAGTTCTTTTCTTAAAGCCTTCGGCACTAGCACTTGATAGCCCACCATCAGTATCATCACAAGTATAGCTTAAACTATTGGAAGAATCTGTAGATGAAGACAATTTAGAAATAGAAACATCTTTTCCATAATATTCCTCTATTAATTGTTCCATAGTATATCCTTCTTCATGAGCTTGATAACTAGCAGCCCATTGTGGCATTCCTTTATAATGTGCTCCATAACTACCTGCTGGCAAAGCATCATAAGGAACAACTGATGTATGGAAATTTCCACTATCAAACCAAGTTTCTAGATCTATCTGGCACATAGTAACACCGTCTTTTACAAAGGTAGAACTACATTCACCTTGACCAAGAGCAAAATACGGAGCTAAAACTATATTACCATTATAAGTAAGTACCATACCTGCTGTATCTTGAGCATATTTTTTATAAGTTTCCATATCAATATCGCCAGATTGAGTAGCTAAATTTTGATCATAACTAGAAGAAGTTATAGGCTTTGTACAATTATCTGTATTAGCAAGTGTATATGAACGAACGATAATAGCAGCAGCTTTTCCTAACTCTTCATTATCTAAAAGGACAGAAAACTCAGCATTTAAAACTCCCGCTACATAATCTTCTAATGGGTATGTAGAATAACCTGTAACTGTTACCCCACTACATTCTGCATATACATTACTAGTTGTATTACAAGATGAACTACCATCTTCACTAGGATACAAGTCATCAAAAAATTCCTTATAGTCATATATGTCTTGACGCTCTAATTCATATTTGGCAAAAACATCTTTAGGATTAATTATATATATACTAACAATTAATAATATGATTACTATATTTTTTAATCTAGACAAGCTACCACCTCTATCTAAAAATCATTACGCCTCTGACCTCTTCTTACAACAAATATTACATTAATAATGACTATTATACCCAAAATTCCTAATCCAATATACATCATTTTATCAGAAAACGGCATGCCTTTTTTTATTTTTATTTCAATATTTTTATCATTGATATTATCTCTATCTATATGCCAAGTATAAATATTATTTTTTTTATTATCAGCATTATTTGACATTACTTTATTATCTGTTTTAACATTAATATCCAAAGTTTCACTATATAAACATTTAAAATTCTCTAATTTAATATAAAGATATTTCTTAGTATTTGTGTAAGTAGCATTATCAAAGCAAACATTTAAAGTTCTAGAATTTTTAAACTCATCTAAAGTATAATCATACTTAAAAGATACTTTAGTATAATCATTTGTCTTTTCAATAGTCTTTTTATAAACTTTATCATATGTATCGGAAAAAGGATATTGCTCTCCTTCAATAAAAGGAGTTATTTTATCATCATCCTCAATACCATCAACATGTTTATATTGTGTATCTATAGGATAAATGTATGAAATAAGTTCTTCTTCAATTTTATCATCAGATATATTTATATTATACTCATTAGTACAACCAGATAAAATAATTATTAAAAAAGATAATAACAAACATTTTTTTAATTTCATAAACTCTCCTTAATACCATGATCCATAACCAACAATTCTATTGTCTGATAATGAATACTTAATTCTATTTAAACAACCAGGATATGAACAAGAATTGCCCTCAATAGTATAAACATATCCATCCTCTTGTTTTTCTACTATTCCTATATGATCATGACATCCTACTGGTAAAGATTGAGTATAACCACTACAATTCTGACCAGAATTAGAAAAAATTATATAATCACCTGGTTTAGGAAGATAGTTAGTATAATTCTTATAGTAATTACCACTAGAATTATAATAAAACTTCTTATTAGCATCCGTACTAGACATAAAATAATCTGAATAATCACCAACTCTAGCCGTTTTAAGTTTTACTATATCACTAACCCTTTGACCATTATACTCAGCATTTTCCGTTACATAAGTAGCAAATGCTGCACACCAAGATGTTCCATAAGAAAGATTTAATGGTTGCAAATATTTAGCTCCCCCATATACGTTTTTATTTGTATTATATTCATTAATGGCAAACTTCACCATAGCATCAGCTAAACTATTCGAACCAGCAGTACTACAATTATTTGAAGATTGATTTCCACATTCCATCATTGCATCATATATTTTCTTATTTGTATCCTTATCATAATGTAGGCCATCAACAGTTTTAAAACTATCCTTGATTTTAGAGTTTACATCACAATAATTTATAGAACTTCCAATACCATTTTTCATATTACTATTAAATTTAGTTATTTTATCATTTAAATGTGCATAACTTCCTTCGGTTGGATTAACTGATACAAAATATATATTATGATTTTTCCAATCATTGTTAGCTAAATTTTTATATTTTTCTAAATACTTACTATCATTATCTAAGTCATTTACCCCAAGATTAATAAATATATTATAAGTTGCATTTTTATTTTGATTTAAAAACTTGTTAACTTCATCAATAGCTGTATTTAAAAACCAATTATAGCCTTCTCCAACCTTAGCTACATATTTATCATTACCACATAGTCCATAAGTATCACACATACCAACAAATCTAGAATCACCAATTAAAATATTACCATCTACTTTTTTTGATGTTTGATTAGCACACTTATTTCCTTTAGATTTAGTGTGATATTTTTTTTCAATATAAATACTTAAAAATTCTTTATATTTATCTGCATCATATTCATATTTTTCCGATACAGAATTAGCCTCATACGTGCCATTATCACATTTTAATGTTTCATTTGAATAATTGGATGTTTCAATATCTTTAGCTTCTTTAGAAGTGCCATCGGAACATTTATATGTAATAGTTTTTCTAACCATATTTTTAGCTAAGATTTGCATATCATATCTAAAATCTTCTGAATCTAAATAATAGTAATCACTGGCATTTTCATAATCATATTCCCAATCTAAGTTAGTAACTTTACTAGTATCTTTTAAATCATTACGATTATAATCATTTAAATTTAACTTAAAAACTGTTGGTAATTGTTCATTATTATAATACAAAGTTGCCATTATTAAAGGTAAATCTAATTTAACGTTATATTTGTTTTTATATAAATAAAATATATCATACATTTTTAAATAAAATTTATATTCATCACCATTTCTACAATCATTCTCAGAACCATCATTAGTACAAGCTTTCTTAGTTCCAAAATAATCACTTAAATCATTTGGATTATAAGAATCTGCCGCAAATACATAGCAACAGTTAAAAAATAATGTTAATATTAATATACTAAATATTTTTTTCATAGTTCACCACCAACAATTTAACTATTGACCAACACTTCTTTTGGTACCTGGCGTAATATTATATAATTGCTCCATGGCTTCTGTATATAAGCCTGTACCATTATAACCACCGGCCTCATTATAATAAGTCATATGAAGATGAGGGGCCCAGCCAACGGTATATGAATCTCCCGCAGCATTGCCGGAAAAACCTAACAATTCACCTTTTTTTACTTTTTTATTACAAGAACCTTCTTCACATCTATATCTAATGCCACTCATATGTGTTAAAAATAACCTATCAATGCTAGTACCAGAAAAGTTAACAACTTTATCTGGAATGATAGTAACTGAATATGCAGTCTCATCACTACCTTTATTAACTGTATGTCCCCACGTTGAATATACCAAAGTACCATCAACTGGAGAATAAACAGGAGTCCCAAAAGATGCCATAATATCTATTCCTTGATGGCTATAAACATAACTATATTTACCTCCCTCTGGAGTAGTAGGCCACATAAAATTATTTTGATAAAGTTTAACATTGTCAAGTTGAGTTTTGACTTTATTATAATCTTTAGGCCAAGCTCCCAATGGTTTGCCAGTCGCATCATCTTTAGGGAAAACAAAATCATCTTTATCTAAATAGCTGCTCCAATAATTTATGGCAGTAGCTGGATTTGGTTCAGAATCAGTCACATAAAAGCCAGTATTAGTATTATTACCATCAGTATAAGAGTCATTATATGTTAAATTGCCAGAACCAGATACACTATCACTACCTGAATCATCACTGCTATTAGCACTGTAAGCTTCAGCTAACTCTTTTTCTGTTGGATTATCATGAGATGCTAAATAAGATTCGCCTGCTGTATCAGTGATAGCGCTTGCTAAGATAATACATATAAATATGGCTGATGAAAAAACTAATACCAATACCCATATGAATACTTTTTTTACAGTTTGAGCACTTATATTAAAACGACCATCAATATTTTGAGGTTCTTCATTATTATCTGTTTCTTCCTCAACGTTGTCACTACTATCCTCTTTGTTTTTGTCATTCCCAAGCAGATTTTTAAACAATCCTTTTTTACCTAACATATTTGAAAAAGGATTTCTTTTATTATTTTTTTTTAATTTTTGATTTTTTTGAGCTATTTGAGCTGCCTTTGAGACTTCTTTAACTACAGGAACTGGTATTTTAGAAGCAACTTTTAAAGCTCTATCATTATTGTTTGCAATCCTGTTTTTCGCTTGCATGTCATTAGAATTTTTAGATAAAATTTTTGATTTACTATTAGAATTATTAAAAAAAGATGATTTAGATGAATTAATACCAAAACTTAAAGATGAATTATCTCTTTTACCAACTTGTCGTCTATTACGATCAAGTGTACTTGCTTGATTTTCTAGTTGATTTTTTTGTCTAGCATCTTTAATTCCACTTGTTGTATTATTATTCATCTAAATCACCTCTATAATCCTCCGCCACTACCAAATGATTCAAGTTCCGCATCTGATGCTATAATATTTATACGCATACGTCTGCTACCACAAACGAACAGTGCTTCTCCTTGACCATATTGTTTTATACTTTCAGCCTCACTATCATTAATATCAATTAAACGAGATAAATCAGATACCGCTTGTTTCTTTAATCCCATTACTAAATAATACGAAGCATTATCGAAAATTGCTTTACCTTGCGTAATAACTGATGGATCACTAAAATCTGTTGGCTGTTGGGTAATCAAAATAGTACCTGTATTATATTTACGAGCAC
>CANPWK010000078.1 GCA_947584105.1 uncultured Bacilli bacterium | reverse complement strand
ATTCTACTATATCTCCTATTTTAAATTCCTCATCTGTTATCTTTTTTACTGCTGGTTTTAATTTTGTAAAATCTGCACTCTTACTTAGGTGAACTACTGGTCGTACAGCAGAAAAACTTGTATAACCAATAGTATCTACTCTTTGATATCCAAGAGTATTACCAAAATTATAATATTCGCTGTAACTACTGCCATTATAAAAACTATCCATTAAGAAATAATCATAATTAACTAACCAATTTGGAGTTTTTAAACTAGGAGAATATTGAACAGTGCGGGAAGTATATCCCAATTTTATTAATTCATCTATTGTAAGTAATCTTACTTTATACTTTTTAGTTACTTCATTAGTAGAATTTCCACCATTCTTATATTCATTGTATTTTACTTCTGCATCTACCAAATCTTTAATATCTAATTGTTCACTCCATTTATCTAGTGCTACTTTGACATTAGATTCGTCAAATGTACAACCTTGACTATTATTTTCACCATTATTGTTCTTACAATATGATATCCTACCAATGTAATAATCATCTATTTTCCCTCCAATAAAATTATCTGCATTTTCCAACTTGTTTAGTGGGGTTGCTTTAAGTAACGTTAAATAATCTCCATTATCTTCCACTACATAAAATTTAATATCTTTATATTTGATTAAATCTCCTGTTTTATAATCTTCTGCTTTAACAATATTAATAGATATTATCATTAAAAATATTATTAAAAATAGTCTTAAATATCTCTTCATAACTCCTACCTTTCGTACCCATTTTATCAAAAAAAAAAAAAAATACAACTATTTTTAGTAAAAACGTTATAACTACATTTATTTATTTATTTATAATTTCATCTTCTATTCTTAAAAGTTCATTATATTTACAAATACGTTCTCCGCGTGATATAGAACCACATTTAATCATTGGAATATTCAAACCGACTGCTAAATCAGATATAATTGTATCTTCCGTTTCACCGCTTCTATGGGATATTATTGTTCGATAATTATATTTTTTAGCTAAATTTATGGTATCTATTGCTTCACTAACAGTTCCTATTTGATTTAGTTTAATTAAAATAGCATTGCATATTTTATTTTTTATACCACTAGCTAAACAATTGGTATTAGTAACAAACAAATCATCCCCTACTATTTGTATTTTTCTACTTAATAGATTGGTTATTTTTTTATACCCATTAATATCTTCTTCATAAAGAGGATCTTCAAGTGAAATAATAGGATAATTACTAATTAAAATTTGGTAATAATGAATTAATTGATCTGTATTTAAAACTTTATCTTCACCTTTCAAATAATATAGTCCTTCTTTATACAATGAATTAGCGGCAATATCTAAAGCTATATATACATCTTTGCCTGGAATATATCCAGATTTTCTAATGGCTTCAACAATATAATTTAAAGCAACTATATTATTTTTTAGATTTGGAGCAAAACCGCCTTCATCACCAACCGCTGTAGAATAATTATTTTGTTCTAAAAGCTTTTTTAAATTATTAAATACTAAATATGCTATTTGCATTACTTGATGAAAATTCTTAGCATTTGGTACAATCATAAATTCTTGAAAATCTAAATTATTAAATGCATGCATTCCACCATTTATAATATTAATGAACGCTAAAGGCATTTTAGGTTTAAAATTAAAATATTTATATAAAGGTATTTTTTTATTTAAACAATTTGCTTTCAAAACTGACATGGATACACCTAATATTGCATTAGCTCCTAAATTTGATTTGTTCTTTGTACCATCTAACCTTAATAACATATTATCAATAACTCTTTGATTTTCCACGTCTGTTCCAATTAAGTTATCCCGAATAATAGTATTGATATTGCTTACCGCTTTTAATACACCCTTGCCTAAATAACGATTCATATCATTATCTCGTAATTCTAATGCTTCTTTATTTCCCACCGATGCTCCACTTGGTACCATACTTCGACCAACAATACCATTTTCTAAAATAACATCTACTTCTACTGTTGGATTTCCTCTAGAATCTAACAATTCTCTTGCAATAATATTTTTTATTTTCATATTTTGATTTCCTTTTTTATTAATTATTTATATGTCTACTTTTATATTCTTTGTATTTTTTAATATTTTATTATAAAATATTAAAAAAACTATTTGATTTTTGTTTTCAAATAGTTCCAAACATCATTTACAGTATTATCAAAATCATTAAAATTCACATTAAACCAAGTAATATCCATCTGATTATTAAACCAAGTGTATTGTCTTTTAGCATAATGCCTACTACTTTTTTTTATTAGTTCTATGCATTCTTCTAAACTTTTTTCTGAATCAAAATAAGGAAATAATTCTTTATATCCTATTGGAGTCATAACTGATTTTGTTCTAATATTAGAATCGTAAATTTTTTTTGCTTCTTTCAGTAACCCATCTTTTATCATTTGATCAACACGTTCATTTATTCTTTGATATAAAATATTTCTATCAGTAGTAAGGCCAATAAAAACTGCATCATATAATAACTTATTAGTCTTTTTTTTATGACTATATAATTTATTAGTACTTTCAACATAGTTTAAAGCTCTAATTAACCTTTTTCTATTATTAATATGAATGTTATGATTCTTATCAATTTTAGTTAAACGATTATATATTTCTTCATTTGATAAATTACTATAATCATTAATTATTTTTCCTTCACTTTCAAACTTATAGTCATACAATAAAGCTTTAATATAAAGTCCAGTTCCCCCCACAATAATAGGATTCTTCCCTTTTGTTAAAATTTCATTAATTTTTTTTCGAGCATCTTTCTGATAGTCATATACTGTGTAATCTTCATTAATTTCTTTAATATCAATTAGATGATGAGTAATATTTTCTTTTTCCTCTTCTTTTACTTTAGCAGTTGCAATATTTAAATTTTTATATACTTGTGTTGAATCAGCATTAATAATTTCTCCATTAAGTTTTTTAGCTAATTCTATACTTAATTTTGTTTTTCCAACACCTGTTGGGCCTACTATTACTATTATCATAAATCACCTAACTTTATTATTGCCTAAAAATCTATAAATAGAAGAAAATACTTTATCAACAAACAATTCATCATTTAAATCAATTCCTAATTTATTTAATAAATATAAAATATCTATAGTTTCAAATTCTTTGTTATTAATAATACTATTAAGATAAACTATATCTTCAAAATTACAATTTTCTAGAGCAAAAAATGCCATAGCAGAACCTAATATATATATGTAATCATCACTAAAATACTGATATAATAAATCTTGTAATGAATCATTAGGTTTATCTTCATACATATTATCAAAAATATATTTTTTTTCAATATTAGACAAGTCTTGTAATAGTCCTAAACAAATTCTATCAAATTCTATCTTGTTAATATCAATTGATAATTTACTTAAGTCTTTATAGGTATCACTAGATATATTGCCAAATTTATGAAAGGCTAATAAAACCAAACTATAATTAGAATAACTAGTAGCACAATCTTTAAAATCAGATATCCTAAAGTTAATATTTAATTCATTGCTATCTACATGTAAATTTTTTATTAAGTAGTTAGTTGCATATAACTCAAAATAAATTGCTAAAAATTCTGATAAATAATATTCGATATCACTATAGTAAGATTTCTTTTTATGTGTATAATGAATAAATTCATGAACTAATGATAAAACATCATCATAATTAAATACTCGAGCTATATTGATATTTTTTATATCATTATGTGAAACCATTTCAGATACATCATATTCACCATTATAGCCAAAATCAAGTTTACCACTTGGAATTAAATTATCAAAATCTTTTAAATATTGTTTATCAATACTCTCTATTATTTCTCTTGCTATCTTATATATATCATTAAATGTTAAATTATTTTTTTTAGAAGTATCTTCAAGTACCATATCATCTAAATAAAAAAGACTTTTGATACATATATAATCAATATTAAGAATATTATTTAATAACAATTCATCTAAAATTGATAGCTTGTTAAAACATAAGTTTAAATATCCATTTAATGTTTTATATTTTTCCTCAGACATAATTCCTACTTTATAAACATACTATCGCCAAATGAAAAGAATCGATAATCATTTTTTATAGCTTCATCATAAGCCTTCATAATATTTTCTTTTGTAGCAAGTGCACTAACTAACATAAGTAAAGTTGATTTTGGAAGATGAAAATTAGTGATTAAAGCATCAATAGCTTCAAATTTAAATCCTGGATAAATGAAAATATCAGTAAAACCGCTACATTTTTTAAACTCACCATATAATTTCATTATAGTTTCTAAAGTCCTTGTGGTAGTAGTTCCAACACTAATAATTCTTTTGCCTTCACTTTTAGCTTTATTTAAGGCAATAGCTGTTTTCTCATCCATACTATAAAATTCGCTATGCATTTTATGCTTAGAAACATCCTCTACCATAACTGGTCTAAATGTGCCAAGACCAACATGTAAAGTAATATATAAAATTTGAATCCCTTTTTTCTCGATTTTTTCCATTAATTCTTTAGTGAAATGTAATCCAGCAGTTGGAGCCGCAGCACTACCTATATTTTTAGCATACACAGTTTGATAACGATCCTTATCTTCTAGTTTCTTATGAATATATGGTGGTAATGGCATTTCACCTAACTTATCTAGTATTTCATAAAGAATTCCTTCATATATTAATTTAAAAATTCTAATTCCATCTTCTTTAATCTCGATACATTGAGCTTTTAATAGGCCAGAAAAATCAACTATTGTTCCTATTTTTATTCTTTTTGCTGGTTTAACTAAACATTGCCATATATCCTTCTTTAACTCTTTTAGTAATAATATTTCTATAACAGCTTTAGTATCTTCTTTAATACCATACATTCTAGCAGGAATGACTTTAGTATCATTCATAACTAAGACATCATTGCTACTTAGCTCATCTATAATATTTAGAAATTTAGTATGCTCAATCTCTCCTGTTTTTTTATCTAATATTAATAGTTTTGATTCATCCCTTTTATCAAGAGGTGACTGCGCAATTAAACTTTCATTTAAATTATAATCAAAATCATCAGTCTTCATAAAATCACCGCAAATATTTTAACATAGTTATATTAATAAGTCAAAAAGGCACATAGTGCCTTTTAGCTCACAACTTGATTATTTGATGTTCTTTCAAATGTTCTCCAAATATAATTTCCATCTTCTTTTGCAATCGTAAATTTATA
>CANPWK010000077.1 GCA_947584105.1 uncultured Bacilli bacterium | reverse complement strand
CCTAATACCATTGCAGAAACACAGCATGCAATAGCATAATCATTGCCATAAATTGGTCGCATCAAATCATCATTTTCAAATTGAATCGTATGAGTTTCAATCGAAACTTTAGAGGCATATCTTTTAAAGTTATCAGGTAATTTAGTACTCCATAATATCGTCATATTAGGTTCAGCACTTGGGCCTATATTATATAAAGTATTAAGCATACGATAAGCAGTTTTTGTCACGAATGATTTTTCTTGATTCATCATTCCACCAATTGATTCAGTAACCCAAGTTGGGTCCCCCGCAAATAATTCATTATATTCAGGAGTTCTAAGATGACGTACTAATCTTAATTTTATTATAAATTGGTCTATTAACTCTTGTGCTGCTATTTCAGTCAAAATTCCTCTTTGAATATCTCTTTCAATATAAATATCAATAAATGCTGAATTTCTTCCTATACTAGTAGCAGCCCCATTATTTTGTTTCACTGAAGCCAAATAAGCAAAATATAACCATTGAATAGCTTCTTTGGCGTTACTTGCTGGTTTAGTAATATCAAATCCATAACGCTCAGCCATTTTAGCTGTTTCCTTTAACGCTTTAATCTGTTCACTAACTTCTTCTCTCAAACGTATAGTTGTATTATTAATAGTATCAGATAATTTATCTAAATCAGATAACTTTTTATCAATTAAAAATTGAATTCCATATAAGGCAACTCTTCTATAATCACCTATAATTCTACCCCTACCATAAGCATCAGGTAAACCAGTAATTAAATGATTTGTTCTACATTTTCTAATTTCTTTTGTATAAGCATCATATACTCCATCATTATGAGTTTTACGAAATTCACTAAACTTATTTTCCAAATCCTTATCCATTCTAAAGCCATATGATTCTAAAGATTTTTTTAACATACGCATGCCACCATAAGGATTCATAATTCTTTTTAAAGGTTCATCAGTTTGTAGTCCCACAATAACTTCATTTTTTCTATCTATATAACCTGGTTCAAAATTATCAATACCAGAAAAAATATCAGTTTCAACATCAAGAACCCCACTAATAGCTTCTTTCTTTAGTAAACTTTCACATTTTTTCCAAACCTTACTAGTTTTATTACTAATTCCTGTTAAAAAAGACTCATCATTAACATACTCTGTATAATTCATTTCTATAAAATTAGCAACATCAATATTTTTTTGCCATTTTAATCCTTTAAATCCATCCCATTCTTTCATAAACTACCTCCTAAATTATTAAGAAACTCATCTTCATTCCAAATCTCAATATTTAATTGTAATGCTTTGTCATACTTACTTCCAGGTGAAATACCTAAAATCACTACATCGGTATTTTTGCTAACATTATTAACAACCTCGCCGCCATTTTCTTCAATTAAATCCTTAGCCTCATTTCTAGTTAAATTTTCTAAGGTTCCTGTTAATACAAACTTTTTATTTTTAAATAATTCATTTTCATTAACCTTTTTGCCTAAATAATTCATATTCAAGCCCATCTCTTTTAAGACTGCTATTAACTGTTTATTACAATTAAAATAATCAACAATACTATTAGCAATTTTATCCCCTACATCAGAAATATTATTTAATTCATCTAAAGTAGCATTCATTAAATTATCCATATTATTATAATATTTAGCTAAAATACTAGCCGTCTTTTTACCTACATGCCTAATACCTAAACCAAAAATTAATCGTTCTAAAGAATTATTTTTACTTTTTTCTATTGCTTCAAGTAAATTCTCAATACTTTTTTTACCGAATCCTTCTAATTCCTGTAATTCATCTTTATATTGTTTTAAAAGGTAAAAATCAGGAATACTTTTCAAATAACCATAATTATAAAAATCCTCAACTATCGCTTCTCCAAATCCTTCAATATACATAGCATCACGGCTAACAAAATGTATTAAGCCCTCAATTTTACGAGCATCACAATTATTATTTAAGCAAAAATATGCCGCTTCATTTTCTTTCTTTACTAACTTACTACCACAAATAGGACAATTTTCTATCATCTTAATTGGTATTTCTTCTCCAGTTCTTCTCGACTTTATAACTTCTACTACCTCTGGAATAATATCTCCAGCTTTTCTAATAGCAACTATATCATTTATCCTTATATCTTTACTAATAATATAATCTTCATTATGTAAAGTCGCACTACTAACTTTACTACCTGCAACACGTACCTTTGATAAATCCGCTCTCGGAGTTACTTTTCCAGTTCGACCAACACAAAATTCAACATTTTCTATTTTAGTTAAAACCTGTTTAGCTGGAAATTTATAAGCAATTGCCCACTTTGGCACTTTAGATGTCGTTCCCAACTTCCTTTGATTTTCAAATTCATTAACTTTAATAACTATTCCATCGATATCATATTCTAAAGAATCTCTATTAACAGTCCAATACTCAATATAATCAGTAACTTCTTCTATAGTATCAATTTTTTTTATATTTGGGTTAACAGTAAAAGTTAATGATTTCATAAAATTTATAGCTTCTTCTTGACTTTTTATATTATAATTCTCTGCAAGTGGTAAATGATATAGAAAAGTAGAAAGATTTCTTCTTGCAGCTATTTTACTATCTAACTGTCTAACAGAACCAGCTGCAGCATTCCTTGGATTAGCAAACTCACTTAATTTTTCTTTTTTTCTTTCCTCATTTAATTTATTAAATGATTTTATAGGCATATATATTTCACCACGAACCTCAATATCAATATCCTCAGGTAAAGATAAAGGAACGTTTTTAATTGTCCTTACATTATGAGTAATATCTTCTCCAGTAACACCATCACCACGGGTTGCTGCTAATACTAATTTACCCTTTTTATAAATTAAAGAAACTGATAACCCATCTATTTTAAGTTCACAAACATAACTAGGATTAGAAACAACTTTTTTAACTCTTTCATCAAATTCTCTTATTTCATCAATATTAAATACATCACCTAAAGACATCATAGGTATATTATGATTGACCTTATTAAACTCATCAATTACCTTTCCACCAACTTTTAATGTAGGTGAATCACTTCTGACTAAATGTGGATTTTTAGTTTCTAAATCAATTAACTCATCCATCATATCATCATATTCTTGATCAGTAATCGTAGGTTTATCTAACGTATAATATTCATAATTAGCCTGATTTAATTTTTTAATTAATTCATCCATTCTTTTCTCTATCATAAAAATCACTATTATTATTATATCACGTATAATGTGAAACTTAAAGATTTCTTATCAAATTTAAAATTTTTATTATTCAATAATATTAAAATTGCATTCAAAAAAAATAGTTTTTCAACTATTTTCTTAAATATTTATACTTCTTCATAATACCTATTGATATAATAACAACTAAAGACATTATAAACATTAATATATAAAAAGTAATATTATCAATAGTATTAGGTGTCTTAGGTACATTAGAATTATTATTATCACTAAGTTGTTTCTGGTCATATATTCCCTTTAGAGTAACATTATCTGTTACTTTGAAATTCTTATCAAGAATATTTCCATCAACATCTTTTAAACCTTTTAATTTAGAATTATCTTTAGAACTAAGTAAATCAAGCAAATCATCATATGTTGTACCATATTCTACATTATAATCTTTACCATCAACATTTACAATAAATGATTTTATTTTAAAACTTACTTCAATAGTAATATCGCTATCAATATTTTTTATTGTAACAGCACCATCTTTTAAAGTATATTCTTTACCATTTATAATAATTTTATCAACATCATAACCTTCGTTAGCAACAACCTTTAATGTAAAATCATCATCATATTCTACTGTTACTGGGCTAGATATTTCTTTATCTGAACTATTATAAATATTACCATTTTTACCTACTTTAAAAGTTAATTTATATGTTTTTTTACTAAATATAGCTTCCACATAAACATCACTATTAAGATTATAATCATAATTATTACTATCATTTATAGATAACTCTGTTACTTGGTTTCCTAAAATTGGTTTATCACCATCATAACCAGTAATATTAGTTACTTTTAATCCACTTAAATAATATCCTTTATTACTTGCTGATTTAAGTGTGATTGCTGTATCACTATTTTCTTTCCAAGAAAAACTAACATTACCATTAGCACTATCTTTAATAACAACTTTATGACGTTTAACTAATTGTTTTTTAGCTTGTTTTAAATTTTCCAAAACTTGTTCATAAATAGAATAAAATCCTTCTTCATTATCACGAGTTTTTATTTCCATATTTTCATCTTTATAATCTTTTTTAGATAACTCGCTTGCACCAATAGTAGTTCCATCACCGTTTAAAACTTTTAATAAATTTTGGTATGTTTTTATTGTATAATCAAGTTCATTATATTTTTCTACTTCTTTAACTAAATTTACTAATTCACTTTTATCATAAATAGCCCATTTACCATAATATTTTGTTCCATTATCTTCTTTAGTTTGTGTACCATCAAACAAATATATAAGTCCTGATCCTAAAGTATATAAATCAATAGTTTGTTTATTACCACCATTATTACTAGTTCCATTATTAAAAATAACCATACTATAATTATCGTATTCTGGTGAATAACAATAAACATCCTCTGTCTCTTTAGTCATTTTAACTCCTGGCCATTCATGATTTTTATAAGTATCTGCACCACCTACCCAAGCATATATATAATATTGACCAGATGATTTTAAAACACTAGAATCAACACATACCTTATCTCCCTTCATTAGAGCTTTTAATCCAATTGCATCGACATTTGTAATCCCAATAAAACACAATATTAAAGAGATTACTAATAAATTCCACTTTTTTATCATACCATTATACCTACTTCCTTATTTTTCTCAATTAAAATGCTTTAATATTTTTTCATAAAAAAGATAATAAAATTAAAGTATATTTATTATCTTTTTATTTTTATAAATAATTTTTTAATTATAAAAATTGATAATATTCCACAACTAGAAATCAACAATAATAATAAATTTCTGAATACATTATCACCTGTATTTGGGTTATTTAATTTAGATTCATTATTTTGATTATTTAAATCATTTTTATTATCCGGATTATTTTGATTAGTATCTACTACAACTTTATCTTTTTCATATACAGAAGTCAAAGTTATATCTTCTTTAACTATATAATCGTCTGAAATAAAATTACCATCTTTATCTTTGATACCCTTAAAAGTATAACCTTCTTTTTTTGTATCTATCAAATTTAATAAATCTTGATAAGTAGCTCCATAGCTTACTTTATGTTCTTTTCCATCTATTGTAACTGT
>CANPWK010000076.1 GCA_947584105.1 uncultured Bacilli bacterium | reverse complement strand
CTTCTCATGGTAAACCTATAATAGCATATAGAAAGCATTCTAAAGGTGCTAAAGCGTATTTGAACTTAGCTAAAGAAATTATAAATGGAGAATAAAATTAATAAACGAAATGATAAAATAAATATGTTAAGCTAATGAAAAAATATAATTGTAAGATATATTCATAGAAATATTTTCCAGGATATTATTTATCTTTTGTACAGATCAAGCTGTAAGTAAATGTTTATTTGAATCAGATAAAGATAATAATTATATAAACTAGTATATTGATAATAGGAGTTTTAGAAAGTGGTGAGTTAAATGGAATATGATAGTATATTTGGTATAAAACTATATCTAGCGTATGATTTGGATATAGAAAAAAAATACCAGCTTATAAAAGATAATACAATATATTTGAATAATATTAATATTGAAGATATAAAAGATATAAAATTTTCGATTTGGAAAGATATTATAGTTTTATTGAATGATGGAACTTTATTTAAAAACGGTAAAAAAATAGATAAAAATATTAAGCATATTATTTTTATAGATGGTATGTCAACTTTTTCTTGTGATAAAGATAACGTTTTGAAGTGTATTACACTCTCCAACACTACTACTGAATTTATTAACTATAATAATTACAAATATAAAAAAATATTAATATCACCACTTCATATTGTTGCTTTAACGTATGATAATATAGTTAGGTGTTATGGTACTTTTGCGAGTATAATAATTGATTATAATAAATATTTTGATATTGAAGATATTGGCTATGTAAAAGAAAATGAAGATGTTGTAGTTATAAAAAATGGTAATGTTTACTCGTTATTTGGAAATATTGATTATACTACCTATAATCCTGATATTGTTATTGAAGGTAAAGAAGATGATATCATGATAATTTAAAAAAAATATGATCCATCAAATAAAATTTTAAAAAATTAAGTAAATCTGAACAACTATATATAAAGGATATATTAGAATACCTATTAGATTATAAAATATGAAAGATATAGTATTTTATTTATAGTAAAGGAATAACTTAAATAAACTTAGATTTGTTGACTATAAATGGTAATCACTTTAGATTATCTTTTTTTTTTTGAAAATAATGTAATATTGTTTTCTTTTTTATAAAAATAATGGAAAATAATTTAAAAGGAGTGATTATAAAATGAAAAGTCAAATAATTGGATTAGGACAAAAAATGCTTTCTGATACAGATTTTATCAAGTATGAGCAACAATATAAAGCGAAAAATACTATTGATATAGGTTTGTTAATGACACTGCTTGATAAGTATAAGGATCTATACAGTGTGTTTTTAAAAATAAATATTCTTATTTATGGATACTCCACTAAGGAGTTAGATGATGAACTTAGAGATTATCTTCATTATAAGGGAAATAATTACTATGTTGATGATTTAGATATTATATTGAGACATTATTATAAGAATTATGACAGGTGCAGAAAAGCATTAAAAATGATTGTTACTTGCGGATTAAGACCATTAAAAGAAATAAATTTATTAAAAGAAATTATTAATCGTCCTATTGAGAAAGAAATTATGGCTATTTGGAATGATGAGGTGTTAAGTGTTGAATAATTTTGTTATAGTGGGAAAAATATCAAGTATAAAATCAGAAGAAGAAAAAGCTATACTTATGGTAAATGTGCCTAGACCCTATAAAAATGTGGATGGTAATTATGAAGATGATCTTATAAAAGTTTTAGTTATGAAAAATTTAAGTAATACTTTAAATGAATATTGTAAGACTGACGATGTAATTGGTATTAGAGGAAAAATACAAGGTGAAAATATGCTTGTTGCCGAAAAAATTTCATTTTTAAGTAGTAAAAACTGAGTTAATTACTAATTACTTGTGAAAGACGGAATATAGAAAGATGAAAATAATAATTAACCCAGAAAAAAGTTATAGTCATTATTGTTATACTGAAGATGAACTGTATAAAATTATAAAAATGTCATTAGAAGATGTAAATAGTCTATATGCTAAATTAGATAAAATTGAAGATGTTTCCGATGAAGAAAAAATTTCATTATATAATATTATAGACATTTTTTGGAACATACGGTTTTGTAATGAAAATACAAAATAGAAAACGTATATTATTTTATATTTCATATACTTGGATTACCAGAATAAGCACTTTTCTGTTATGATAGTACAATTTATAAAAAAGAAGATAGTTATTATTTATCTTCTTTTTTATTTCTGATTTTACTCGTACTTTCAATAAGTGTGTTTAATATAGTTATAAATTCATCATCTTTATCCAGCGTTTTTAGATATTTTATTGATTTTTCTGATAGCCCTGTTTCATTTTGAATAAATATCATATCTAAATTAAATTCTTTTATAGATGTTTCACCCAGCAGGTATTCATATGATACGTTATAATAATTTTTTAATTTTTTTAGTCTTTCTACTTTAGGCATCATATCTAAAGATGGTGACTCATAACTTCGAATAGTACTAACATGTATTCCTAAATCTCGACTAACGTCCACCTGTGTTAATTCTCTACCATCTTTTTTTCCTTTTTCTATTCTTAATTGTCTCATTCTTTCAGTAAATAATTTTACCATCATATTATCTTGTTTCATAGATATAGATCTCCTTTTCTTTTTTAGGTAATTTATAACATCGTACAAATTCTATTTTTTTTATAAAAAAAAGTATTGACACGAGCTATAACAATGTGATAACATTAAAATGCCCGCGGATTAACAGTTGTTTTTGATAAAAACATCGCATAAACAATAGTTTTGATTTTTCCGTTGTGGCCGCGACTTAATCGTTGCTTGCATAAATATAATAGCATAAATACGATGATAAGTCAAAAAGAAAGGAGATGATTATAAAAAATTAAAAATACTTGTGTTGCCATATTTTACAATAATATGTAATTCATTTAAAAAAACTAAATAATCTAAGAAAGGAGATAAAAACGGTGAATTTTAAAAATGAAAAAGACTTGAAATTAGCTGGTCCTAATTCAAGTCTACAAACTGGTATTGAATTTGATAATACCAATATCAGTTTACATCAAAGCAAAAAAAAAGGCAACTCACAAAAAATTGTTCTTAGTAAAGAACAGAAAATCATCTTTGAAAAAATGGAAAATGGACACGATAATATGATGATAACTGGTAAAGCCGGAAGTGGTAAAACAGAATTATTGAAATACTTCATCGCTAATACCGAAAAACACCAAATTGTTTTAGCCCCTACTGGTGTTGCCGCTATTAATATAAGCGGTCAAACCATACATGGCTTTTTTCATCTCGAGTTTGGAATACAACCACTTGAGAATATTAAAAAAAGAAAAATATCGTGTAATCTTAAAGACATATTAATGAAAACTGATGTCATTATTATTGATGAAATATCAATGGTTTCGCCAAATGTTATTGATGCAATTGATATTATATGTAAAAAAGCAAGAAATAATGACTTAGCATTTGGTGGGATACAGTTAATATGTTTTGGAGATTTGTACCAACTACCACCTGTTTATAAAGATCAAGAAAGAGATTATCTTCAAAAAATATATAATGGAACATTATTTTTTAAAGCACATGCTTTTGAAAATAATAATCTCATTGAAGATAATAGTCTAAAAATTTATGAGTTAAATCATGTCTTTAGACAAAATGATGAAAAATTTAAAAAAATTTTGAATAAAATCAGAATTGGTCGTTATGATCTAGAAGATCTAGATATTCTTAATAAACGGGTAATTACTGGTAAAATTGATAAAGATGTTATTACATTAACAGCTAGGAATGACACAGCAAATAACATTAATAGTTACAGATTAGGTAAATTGCCTAACGTGGAATTTACTTATAAAGCCTGTATCAGTGGGAAAGTCCCTGTTAGTCATTTTCCAGCGGATGAGTTATTACGGCTTAAAGTTGGGGCCAAAGTAATGATGACTAATAATGATCGTAATGGACGTTGGTTTAATGGAAGTTTTGGTATAATTACCAATTTAGATACCAACCAAATAAAAGTTATGATTGGCAACCAAGAATATCTAATAGAAAGAAATAGATGGGAAGAAATTAAATATGCAATGGTCGATGGCGAATTATCGAAAGAGATAACTGGTGTATTTGAGCAATTTCCTTTAAAACTAGCATGGGCAATAACAATTCATAAATCACAAGGTCAGACTTTAGATTCTGTTCTAATAGATTTAGGATATGGAGCCTTTGCAGATGGTCAAACCTACGTTGCATTAAGTAGATGTAGTTCTTTAGACCGATTATATCTAAAAAAAACAATTAAAATGTCAGACATACAGGTTAATAAAGAAGTAGTTGATTTTATGGAAACTGCTAAAATTATAGAAATAGCAGAAGAAAATTTAAATAAAAAAGGAGAAGATAATAGATGAAAAATGAAGATATAGTTGAAAATGTATTTAATCAGAATAGTGACGATGGTTACGATTTTGAGACAATTGATATGGTTACTGAACCATCAGTAATACAACAGGTTAATAGAAGCTTGGATTTAGTATTGGAAAACAATAAAGTTTACAATGCTAAATTTTCTGGAACTAAAGTATTTAGTTCCGAGCCAAATAAAGAGAAAATAGGTCTATCATTCGAAGTGTTTGATGGTAATATTTCTAAAGAAGAATATATTAATTTATTCTTTTACAGTAATAATCGAAAATGTATTGAAATATCGTTATTAAAACTTAAAAAGTTTACTAAAATGCTCGGTATCGAATTAAACCAAGAAGATTTAAAAGATTTATATAGTATTAAAAATGCTTTAGAATCACTTGTTGGGACTCACGTAAAAGTAAAATATACTGTAAGATATGATGATAAATCTGAAAGAAACTATCCAAATATTGAAGTTGTGGAAGTTTTGAATGAAGATTATGAAAATGGAGGTAATTTATAATGAAAGAAGAAAAAAAACTATTAGAAGAAATATATGAAATAATGGAGAATGAGTATTGTTGCAACTCATGTAAAATACAAGATATAAAAAATTTAATTGATGAGTATGAATATAAGAATGATGAAGAAGAAGATTATAGTTCTCCTACATGTATAATAAAAAATATTTATGGAAAATCAACAAATGATTTAACAGCAATAGAAATTTATTATCTATTAGATGCCTTGATAGAAATATTAATCAAGAGTAATCTATTAGATGATGATAGCAGGTTAGTTGATAAAGGAGATATTGATATAAGTGATTGTTCAACATCAGATTTATCAATGATGCTGGACGATATTATCGATAAAATCACTGACATTATGGATAATGCTGGTCTATTGGTCTAG
>CANPWK010000075.1 GCA_947584105.1 uncultured Bacilli bacterium | reverse complement strand
TTCCTTAGTCTCATTTGCATCTTTGCCAAAACTTCGATCATAAATATAATCATTTTCATTAGTTGAAACATCAGCAACAGGAGCTAAATTAACATTTAATCCAAGTTCTTTTAATAAATTAGCCTTAGCTTTCGTATCATCGATAATACCTTCCATTCCTAATGAATTAAAAATTTCTTGTGGGGATGCAAAAGCTTGTTTATAAAGATTTTTATTACTGCTAATTCTAACAACTGTTCCCCCTTCTTCATCTACTCCTAAAAGAAGTGGAATCTTAGATGTTTGTTGATATTGCTTTATATTATTTTGAATATTTTCTTTAGTTTTATCTTGAAAGTCTACTTTAAACATTATAAATCCACCAACATGATAATTCTTTATAACTTCTGTTACTCCACTTTGTGGCATTCTAACAAATAGCATTTGCCCTATTTTCTCTTCAATAGTCATACTTTTGAGTGTTTGATAAGCCTCATCATAATATTCTTCAAAAATGCCATTATCATCATATTCACTTGGAACTTTTTCTATATTTTCTCCATTATCTACATTTTCTACATTGTTTTTTTTAACTTTACCATTACATCCTGTAATTAATATACAAATCATAAAACTTAATATTATTATCTTCTTTGTTATTTTCTTCATTATATTTCTCCTTATTTATTTAATTTTATATTCATCAATATTATCAGCTTCAGTAGCATCTATATATCTATCATCTAAAGAATTAACTAACCCTTTAGCTTTTTTATATTTTTTACTATTAATAAGTATTATTTTTAAATTCATCTCTTGAGCAATTTTAGCCTCTATATCAGTTATTTCATCAAAACATACTATAAAATCAGGTCTTAAATTAGAATTAATTTCTTTATATATAATTTCATTATATCCCAATGTTTCTTTCATTAATTTATTTGGTGATACTATCTTTTGGATTTTATCTGTACCATTATATGTGTTTGAAAATGAATCACTATTAAAAATATGGATAATATTTTCTATCTTTAAACTAGAGAAACCAAATATTATTTTTTTATTATAACTTCCAAAATAATTAATATTATCATGATTTATTAAGCTTAAGGAAATCTTTTCTATATTATCTTTCCATACCCCTAAATTTGATGCATGAATATATAAATAAAAATCTTCTCCATCTAACTTATAAACTTCATTGTGATACTTTTTTGATAATTTTTGATCATAATATTTATCTTCCTTATTAAATTTAGTAATCACATCATTAATTGACTTATATGATGTATCTCTAGCCAATCTATAATCCTCATAAAAATCAGAAGCAAGATCAATATTTTTATATTTTTTAAATAAATCTTTTATCTCTTCCAAAGTTAAATTATTAAAATTTAAAATTTGTTTATATAAATCTAAATTTTTTGGAACATAATTTTTATTTTCACAAGCATAAGCCAAAATAGTTTTTAAATTTATTAAAAAATTATAAGTTATATCTTTAAAAAAAGTATCAATAATCATTTCAAAAGTTTCCTTATAAGTCAAGTTAACTAAATATTGGTAAATGGCATCATAATTGTCATCACTATAAAATTCAGATAATTTACTGGCAATATTAAAGTTAAATTTCTCATATATATTAAACATATTATATTTTTTGAAATCTTCATAATCACTAAATATTCCATTATTTATAGAATTAATTTTATCATTTACATATTTTAGTCTTTCTTTTTCTAAAATAATAGCAAATTCAGAATTGTTAATATTTAGATTATTAATTAATTTTCGATATTTATTTGTACTAACATTAATAAATTTGTTTATAAAATCATAATTTTTATAAAATCTATTATTAATAATTAAATTCTGATTTTCAATTAAATGATTAATTTCATCAACTGATAAATTTAAAAACATATGAAAAAATTTCTCATATAATATTAACTTATTAATAATTTTACCATCTAAGTTAATTATTAATCTTTTATCTATATTATCACATTTTAATAATTTTATAATATATTCATTTGTAAATATTTTTTCTTGATCACTTGTTTTAAAAAAGCCCAGGCAATATAAATTATTAATATTACTTGAAACACTAATATCTATTATTTTTTGACCCATACGATAATCTAAATTAGATAAGTATAAAGCTAAAGATTTTTTCTGACAAATAAAGTTTACTACTTTATCGTATAATAATATATCTGTTGCATATTTATTTTCTAAGGTCATAATAGCTGTAATTTTATCAATTGCCCGATCATTCATTAAAATTTTATCCAAATAATTATTATCTATAAAATTAATAATATCTTCATCTAAAGATTGTATTAACCATACAAATGGATAGTGATTCTCATTACTTAAAAAAGAATTTCTTACATCTTCTCTTTTTAATAATTCATCTCTCTTTTCTTTAGGTAATGATAATATATATTTATATAATTTTTTACCATCCATATAATCACCATTATTATTATATAAAATTTACAAAAAAAAAGAAAGTTATAAAACTAATATTTAATGTTTTACTTTCTTTTTTTAATTCTATTCTTCTTTTAATTTTCTTGTTTGATCTTCAGTAATTAAGGCTTCAATAATCTCATCCAGTGCCCCTTCCATTACTCTATCCAATTGTTTTGTTGTAAAACCAATACGATGATCAGTAACTCTATTTTGTGGATAATTATACGTTCTAATTTTTTCACTACGATCACCGGTACCAATTTTATTTCTTCTTTCTGTACCTAATTTTTCCTCTTGTTCTTTCATTTTTAAATCATAAAGACGCGTTTGCATAATTTTAATAGCTTTCTCTTTATTTTTAATCTGTGATCTTTCAGTTTGTGAATAAACAATAATTCCTGTTGGAATATGAGTTAACCTAACTGCTGAATCAGTAGTATTAACTCCCTGACCACCACAACCAGATGATCTTGTAATATCTACTCTAATTTCACTCATATCTAGTTTAAAATCTACTTCCTCAGCCTCTGGCATAACCAAAACTGTAGCAGTTGAAGTATGAACTCTACCTTGAGTTTCTGTTGTTGGAACTCTTTGAACTCGATGAGAACCACTTTCATATTTTAATTTAGAATATGCTCCATCACCTTTAATTAAAAACTCAATTTGAGAATATCCTCCAGCTTCTCCAGGTTCCTCATTATATACTTCTACTTTCCAACCTTGTTTTTCTGCATACTTAGTATACATTCTATAAAGATCTCCAGCAAAAATATTAGCCTCATCTCCGCCAGCTGCACCACGTATTTCAATAATAACATTTTTAGAATCATTAGGGTCTTTAGGAAGAAGCATGATTTCAATATCTTTAAGAAGTTTTTCTTTTTCCTGTTCTAAGGTTTTTAACTCTTCTCTAGCCATTTCTCCTAAATCAACATCATTAACAATTTTTTTTGCACCTTCAATATCATTTTCTATTTTTTTATATTTTTGATAAGCATCATAACTTTCTTTCAATAAAGAAAGTTCTTTATTAAGTTCTAATGTCTTCTTAATATCATTTAATACGTCTTCTTTCATTAACTCTTCATTAATAGCATTATATTTCTGTTCTATCGTCTCTAATCTTTCTATCATATACTTTCCTTTCAAACATATTGATTATACTATAAATATATTGATTTTTCAATTGTTTTATACAATTTGACAAAAAATAAACAATATGATAGTATATCACAGCAAAAGGGGGAATTAATATGTCACTTAGAGAAATGGATCAATTTAACGAATTTATAAACAAAATAAAACAAATCTTAGCAAGATATAAAAGAATAAACTTAGATGAAAAAATTTGTAAGATTTATTTAGATAATGGTATTAACTTCCAATATGTTGTTCCAAAAGAGTGTATTCCACACCTTCTAGGAATAGATACAAGTTATCTTAACTCTACAAGTATGTTTAAAAGTTCAAATTCATACCAAATATTAAAACAATTATGTAATGAACATTATAGATTTAGTGGAATGATTAAAGATAATAGATTATCATTAAAAAATTTTTGTAGCCAATATATTAATGAAAAAATTGAAAACTTTTTTGATAATGTTTTAATTAATTTAAATAATCTTCTTTTTGTTTGTAAATATGATCGTAATAAAGCAATAAATTTAGGAAATAATCCACATGATTGTGATTTTATAATCTGTCAACAAAATGATGAAGGAAATATATTAGAATTAGATTTAAAAATAAAAGGTAATTTTGTATATCCAATATCTAATAGAGCGTATGCTAACGAAGCTGAAGCAGATCTTGTTTTTAAAGATTTATTTGAAAATCAAGATATTACATTAATCAATCGTATTCATACTAAAAACGATGAATTTGACTATGGTAAAAAAAGAATCGTAACTGAAGAAGAACTGTATAATTTAGTTAACTCATTAGAAAAGTATAAATTAAAATATAATTGTAATATAGATATTACTAATAATTATAAATATTTATTAAAAAAGATTTGTAATCAAAGGCAGAAAAGATTTGACAATTATGATATAATCAATATTATTATTAATTGTATTATTGAAAAAAAGCCAATTACTGAGGAAATATTAAATATTGAATCTACTGATAATCTTTCAAAAGATATTTTAGATTTAGTAAATACCTTAAATGACAAAGTAATTGTTAATTCAAATTATGCTAGCCAAGAAGGATTAGTTGCTTATTCAAAATTACAATCTCAAGTTAAAACATTGAAAGAAGCTAAAAAAAGGCTAACAGAGCAAGTTAATGATTTAAATGAAAAATTAGAAAATACTCAAAATGAACTTGAAGAAACTAATGAAGGATATCAAAAAGCATTAGTTCGTATATCAAACATAAAAAAAGCATTAGAGGACTAAGCTTTTTTTATTTATAATTATTCTTCAATTTCTTCTTCATCGATAATAGTTAAATCTTCTAAATCATCATCGTCTATACTATCATCATTATTTACAGAATCTATATCTTCACTATTTTCATCTTCTGAGTTCTCCTCAGAATCTAAAATCTCTTCCTCATCAGATTCTTCTGCATCTAAATCATCATCGTCCATAACTATATCTATAGCATGTTTATCCCTTAAATCCCAACAAGCATTATCTAATAATATAAATCTTTTATCCGTAGTAAGAGATGTGTAAAAATCTCCTATTTGTGATTGATATTCTTCATCTGTTAATTGTAATAATTTACAGATTTCTTTAAAAATAGTTGGGGTATTTAAACTTTTTTTATCTTTTTTTATAATCATTTCAGCTAAATCTGCATAAGATAATGTTTCTAATTCTTCTTTAGTCATTTTTTCTAAATTCATAACAATCCTCCCATTACATTTGCTTTGGT
>CANPWK010000074.1 GCA_947584105.1 uncultured Bacilli bacterium | reverse complement strand
AAAAAAAAAAAAAAAAATACAACTATTTTGTTGTATAAATATAAAATTCATTAATCTTTAATTATAGCTTCTGCAACTTTCATACCATCAATAGCTGAAGAAGTAATTCCACCAGCATACCCTGCGCCCTCACCACAAGGATAAATCCCTTTTATATTAGTTTGAAAATTATCATCGCGATTTATTCTAACTGGTGATGAAGTTCTAGTTTCTACCCCTGCTATAATTGCATCATCCATACCAAATCCTTTAATTTTTTTATCAAAAACATCAATTGCTTCTTTTATACTATTTGTAATATAAATAGGTAAAATATCATTAATATTAGCAAATTCATAATCACCTTTAAAAACTGGTTTTACACTACCAAATTTATTAGATTTAATATTGTTTTTAAAATCTTTATAAAGTTGGATTGGAATCTTCCCGTTATTAATTTTATAAGCCATACTTTCAATTTGTTCTTGATATTTAATACCATCTAAAGGATGTGGTCCATAATCATTTTTATTAACCGTAACAACAATTGCACTATTAGCATTCATAGAATCACGATTATGATTACTCATTCCATTAATTACTAATTGTCCTATATTAGAAGAAGCATTAATAACATATCCACCTGGGCACATACAAAATGAATAAACACCTCTTTTCATTTTAGTTGTATAAGTTAACTTGTAAGTAGCTTTATCTAAGTTATATTTATCACCATATTGTGATAAATCTATCAACCTTTGAGGATGTTGTATACGAACTCCAATGGCTAGAGGTTTAGATTCCATTTTAATATTATTTTTATATAACATTCTAAAAGTATCTCTAGAACTATTGCCAATCGCCAAAATTAATCTATCACAATTAATAATATTTTGATTATTAACTTGAATACCTATTATTTTTTGATCTTTAATTACTAAATCAGTCAATTTAGTATTATATAAAAATTGACCTCCTAACTCAATTATTTTATTTCTAAGATTCTTTATAACATCTCTAAGTAAATCAGTGCCAATATGTGGCTTATATGAATACATAATATCCTCACAAGCACCACATTCAACAAATGTTTCTAATACTTTTCTCATACGATTTTCTTTATCTTTTATTTGAGTATATAATTTACCATCAGAAAAAGTGCCAGCTCCTCCTTCACCAAATTGAACATTAGATTCCAAATTTAAAATTCCTGTTTGAAAAAATTTATTTACATCTAAAACTCTTTGATCTACACTTTTTCCTCTCTCGATAACAATTGGTTGGAAATTAGCTAAAGATAAAATATATGCGGCAAATAATCCAGCAGGTCCACTACCAACAATCACAACGGATTTTTTCCTTTTACAAACAGGTAGTTTATAATCTAAATCTGGAGTCTTAAATATATCGTTATTATTATACGCCAATACTTTTTTTTCATTTTTTACATTAACATCAACTTCATAAATATATAATATTTTATCTTTATGCCGAGCATCAATACTTTCTTTAAATATTTTATAGGATATAATCTCACTTTTTTCTACCTTCAACTTTTTAGCTATATAATATAATAATTTATCAGTATTCCCTACTTCTAGTTTAATTTGTCTTACTCTAATCATTACAATCACCAACTATCATTCCTGTAATCCAGGCAAATCCTAAATTAAAACCACCACATTTACCATCAACATTTAAAAGTTCACCCGTGATATATAAATTAGGAATTTTTGATTCCATAGTAAGTGGATTAATATCTTTTAAACTAACACCACCTGTCATAACTTGACTACGTGTAAAATCATTGGTACCAATTATTTCTAACGGGTATGCAAAAAGTAAATTTTTTAATAATTCCTTTTCATTTTGATTCATATTTAACCAATAATCTTTCTTTATCTTAGCTTTTTTTAATATACTATAAATTATTTTATAATTAATTAAACTTTCAAGCACTTCAACAATATTATAATTACTTAATTTTTTACACCTTTTATCCATCCAAGATAAAAAATTACTTTCTAACATATTCATAAAATTAATTTTAACTTGAATATTTTTTCCTAAACTTCTAGATACTATACTACTAATATTTAAAGTACATATACCACTAATTCCATAATCTGTAATTTGAATTTCTCCAGATTCTTCAGTTATTAATTTATTATCAATATATAAAGATAATATAGCATCACATCTAACACCATTACAATTTTTAATAGTTTCTTTAGATTTCAATTGCACTAAAGCAGGCTGTGGAGATATTACTTTAAAAAAATTACTAGCTATATTTATTCCTATCTCATTAACATTCTTAAGCCCAGCAATCGAACCGGTTGCTAAAACGACTTTATTTGCTTTAAATGATAAATTATGACTCTCAACAATAAAAATATCCCCAACTTTTTCAATACTTTCTACCTCAATGTTATTTATAACTTTAATATTTCTATTCTCAATTTGTTTTAATAATAATGTTCTGATAGTTGTAGCTTGATTAGAATACGGATAGTAATAACCATTTTTTATTCTAGGTATCACCCCAATATCATCAAAAAATTTTAAAACTCTTTGTTGATTTTTATCACTTAATATAGTTTCTAATTTATTATAATCATCTGTATAATAATTTTTAATATTGATGTCCCAATTAAAGTAATTGCACTTTCCATTACCTGTCATTAATATCTTTTTAGCACATTCACTATTACGTTCTAATATTGTAACATCAAATTTTTTAGATAAATTAATCGCTGCAACCAAACCAGAAGCACCACCACCTATAACTATAACTTTCTTCATACAATCACCACACATTATATTAATTATAACAAAATTAATATAAAAAAGATACTTAGTATAATTAGTATATAAATTATAATTTATAAAAATTGTCTTTTAAATTTATTCATGATAAAATGGTTATGGTGAGAATATGAAAACTAGATTAAGGCTATGGGTAAAAATTATGCTTGCATTAATATTTATTATAATTCTAATACTAATATATGGTTTTTATATTAATAGTCATGGATTTAAAGTTAATGAAATAGCTATTTATGATAATATTAAAGAAGAATATAATGGTCTTAAACTCGTTCATATTAGTGATTTAAATTATGGTAATACCATTCACAAAAAAGAATTAAATCAAATTGTAAAAAAAATTAATTTAATTAAACCAGATATTGTAGTTTTTACCGGTGATTTAATATACAAGAATAATAAAGATAAAATTAGCGACATAAATAAAATATTAAAAAAAATTAATTATAATATTGGTGCTTATTATGTTACTGGAGATCAAGATCAAGATGATACTATAAAAATTATGAATGATAGTAATTTTATATTTTTAGATAACACTTATAATCTAATATATCAAGGAAGTACTCCAATATTAATTGCTGGAATTAATGATAATCCAAATAACTTTAATAAAACTGTAGAATATTTAGAAAACAACGATGTTTTCTCGATATTAATTACACATAAGCCTAGTAATATTAAAAATATTGATTATCAAAATTTTAATCTTATTTTAGCAGGACATACACACGGTGGATATATAAAATTACCTTTAATTGGTGGGT
Organism: uncultured Bacilli bacterium; assembly: GCA_947584105.1. Taxonomy (GTDB): domain Bacteria; phylum Bacillota_I; class Bacilli_A; order RF39; family UBA660; genus RUG12438. The sequence continues at coordinate 1,839 of CANPWK010000074.1, read as the reverse complement.
TAATCTTACCAGAAGGAAATTATTTATATGGAAAAAATCACTATAAAAAAGGTAACACTAATATATATATATCTAATGGTCTTGGTAACGATAAAATGAACTTTCGTTTATTTAATAAACCATCATTTAATTTTTATCGCATTAGAAAAAAATAATAGAAACTATTATTTTTAAACCAAATCATTATTATACATATCTAAATCAATATAAAACCAAGAATTTAGTAATTTATTATTACTAATTTTTTTATTTAAGAATATATTCATTGCCTGCTCATTAGTTAATTCCATATCGGATTTATTACCATCTGTTATTTTTATATTTTTATCAACTGTAATTTTAAATATTTCATCATTGATTTTTATATTCATAACACCTAATTCTAGTTTTTTTAATTTATGTTTATATCCCATAAATACTTTTAAAACTTTTTTAATATTATTAATCTTAAATAACTCTCGATTATACATCATACTATTTTCATAATCATGAAATTTTTCTAATAATTTATAATCACAATTAAGTACCCTAACATTAACATAATTTAATTTTTTAAAATAAGCAAATGATTCCAATACTTTTATCTCATCCTCAGTCTTAATTTCACTAACATAATCCAATTTAGTATTATATATTAAATAACCTTTAAAAACATTATCTTTATATATATAATAAGCCTCAGATTTCCACTGAACAGCAATTTCTTTAAACAAATCATCAGATCTTATCGAATGAACTAAACTTTCATTATAAATTTTTAAACATTCATTATTCGAAGAGCCATCCATTACTCTAAATTCAATATTATTATTTTTTGATTTTACTTTAAATAAATTTAATATATTAGGGTAATATCCATATTTATTATACATTTTTAAATTACCAGATAAAACTGCTAAATCATAATTAGTACTAATTTTATTAATTTCTTTCATTAATAATTTAAAATAACCCTGTTTACGATATTTTTTATTCACGCATATACTACCAATAGTTAATACACTTAATCGATTTGAATCAACAATTATCTCGTTTGGTACTAGTAAACCTAAAGCTATTATATCATTATTTTTAGTAATAGCTAAATGCTTAAAATTATCAAATGAATGATTGCCATAAATCTTAGCCATGTATTGTTCAAAATAATCTTTATAATCAAAACACTCATTCACAAATTTAGTTATTTGTAATTTATTAGTTAAATATTCAAAATCTACATCTAAATATTTAAAAATTTCACTAACACTTTTTACTTTTTTACAAGCAGCAGTCAAAATATCATCAACACTATTAAAAATAGCATAACCATTATAATTTTTAATCATATTTAAATCAGTATAGCCATCACCAACTGTATAAACATCATCTAAACTAATATTCTCTAATTTTCTAATATACTCGATTGCAAAACTTTTATCAACATTAAAAGGAATTATCTCCATTTGATTTTTATGAAATAAAATATATGCTTTTAATTTACCTTTATAATTCTTGTTAATATATTCAACCGATTTTTCCGCATCCAAATTAGATGGACATGAAATATTTATCTTAGTAATATCTTTAGCATTTATATCTACCCTACTATTTATTGCCTGAGATGCAAAATAATTTAAATGCTCGAAATCTATTATTTGTTTTAATTCTTGAATTAAATCATCAGAAATAGTTATATTTTTTATAACTTTATTATCCTTTATAATAGTTGCCCCATGATTTAACACTAAATAATTACATTTTACTTTATTAGCTACATTAAAAAAATCTTCGTAACTTCTACCAGTTGCAATTACAAAAATATTTTTTTTCATAAATTTTGAGGCATACTTTAAATTTAAT
>CANPWK010000073.1 GCA_947584105.1 uncultured Bacilli bacterium | reverse complement strand
CCTGTCACTAAAGATCCACAATTTGGGCATTTCTTTGCTTCTATGGTTTCGTTGGTATTAGCTCCATTCACATTGGAATTTTGACTTTCAAATGTTGGAGCATTCATATCAGTCATTGCTTGATTTGCTTGAGATTGATTAGATATATTAGCACCAAACATAGCACCACCTTGATTAATCATTCCCATCCCCATAAAACCAGTCATTGCTCCTGCATCATTTTTAGCGGCATCTTTAATAGCTTCACTAGCTGCTGCATTTGCTCTAGCTCCTTGCATAGCAGGATTCATAGCATACAATCTATCACCTTGAGCAGATTTTATTGCTGTTGCACTTTCTTCTGTTGGAGAAGCTGATGCGATTGATACACGCACCACGTTAATTCCTTGATCCCCCCAAGTTGCATCTAACTCTTCATTAACTGCTTTAGAAATCTCTGTAACAGCCCCAGGTAACATATCATATGATACTTTTTGCATAGCTACTTTAGCTAAAGCAGGTTGTAATGCTTGTAGAAAGTCCGCTAAAAAAGTATCTTTAAAGCTATCATCAATAACATAATCACCATCTACATTCCCACCATATGTATGATAAAATTTGATAGGATCAACTACTTGCATTACATATTCTCCATAACATCTAATATCAACCGTAAAACCAAATTCACTATCTCTAAAAGGTATTGGTGTTGAAGTTCCAAATTTGTTTCCTTTAATATATCTAGTATTAATAAAATATGCTCTACCATCATGTGGTACTACTCCACCAGATATAAAACGTTCTCCAAAAGTTTTAAAACTTTCAATAAGTCCTTTTCCAAATCCTCCATAAAACATTGATGGTTCTGTACCTTTATCAAAAGTATATGGCCCAGCTTCAGTAGTGAAATCTACGATTTTGCCATCAACAACTACTACTAAACATTGATCTTCATTAACTATTATTCTACTACCATTAGTAATTATATTATCTGTTCCTTTAGTATTAGAACCATCTTTACGAACTTGACCTTTACGTATTAAAACGTTATCATCCATACGATCACAATAAATATAATCTAGCCATTGGTCTTTTAAAGTACTACTAGCAGATGAAATTGCTGCTTTAATTAAACCCATAATCATTCCTCCTTATTTTCTATAAAGATTATATAATAAATTATTCAAAATTACAAATTAACAACTTTTTTCTTTTTTTTAAAGATATATAAACCTAAAATTCCAACAGAAATTAAACTTATACTAAGGCCTGCAAAAAAGCCATTAGAATAATATACTAATTTAATTTTATGATTACCCTTTTTCAAATCAATACCAATAAAGTCACCAGCAATTTTTTTATAAGGAACTTTTTTAGAATCAACATAAACATTCCATCCTTTGTCATAAGGAATAGATAAAAATAATGTACTGTCGGAATCAACTTTGATATTACCACTAACTTTATTTTTATTTACTTTAACATCTTTTAATTGATTTTGACTTAATCTATCAATAGCTTTGTTAAATGCATCCATATTTATATAATACAAATATGCTCTATCTTTACTTTTCTTAAGTGAATTTTCAAGTTGCATAACAATCTCACTATTTTTATAATTATTTTTAATCTTTACTGTTCCAACATTTTCGCTATCTAAAGACTCTACATACTCATTATTAATATATACAGTATCATAAACAGTCCAATTAATTGATATATTATAATCAACAGTTAAATATAAATTTTCAGCATCTGTATTAATTTTAAATTTATATACATCATTTCCTAAATATTCTTTTTCTATTGGAATTAAAACATCCTCATCAATACCACTTAATGATTTAATCAAAGCATTTAAAGATTCAAAACTATTAGCATATTTTTTATTTTTAAATGTTTTATAATTGTTATCAACGATATAACCTAATGATAAAGCATAAGGATTTTCATATAAGTATATATATTTATCTTCATAGACTTTCTTAAAAGAATTATACTTGGTAACTTTAAATTTATCATATTCTTTATAATATGTATCATCTAATTGGTTTTTACTATGCACATATTTAATACCAAATAAAGCATCAAATATTGGTAATTTATTTAAATCATAAATAACTGTTGTATATGTTAGACTACCACCATTATTATAGAAAAATTTATATAAATCCCCATCATTAGTTGATAAAGCTGTTGTAACACCTTTATAACCACAAGTATGACTATCTAAATAGCTATAATAATAATCCCCATCAATTCTATAAAAATCTTTCTCTATATTATTTAAATTATGACAAGTTTCCTTATAATTAGTCTTATAACTACTTACAACTTTCAAAGTTTTTACAGTAACAAGCGTATCAATGTAATTAAATGCCAACTCAAATATTATCAAAAATATAAATATAATATTAAGCATTTCCTTTAAACTAGAATGAGTATATAACCAATATAAAACCAAATATGAAAATACAAAAATTAAACTAATCCAAATATCAGAAGGTTTTAAAAATACCAAATAAATTTTACTAGTATAGAAACAAGCTAAAATGTATAATACTAAAAAGATTACAAAATATATCGTTTTTATTTTATCCATATTATAAAAACACTTGCTGGCAATTAAGATAAGAAAGAAAATATATAGAAAAGAAAATCTATCTATGTAACCATTAGGGAAAGAAAAAGCTTGCCAACATAGTTGTAAAATAGGTAACATAAAACTTGCAATAAAGAATAAAATAACTAACAAACTTAAAACTTTTTCCTTCCTTTTAATTTTCTTATTGAAGAAAAATAGAAAGTTCAAACAAATTATAAATAAGCTTACATATAATACTGGTCTATTACGCCCTAATATAGATGTATCATTATGGGCTCCAATAAGTGTTTTAGAAAAAACATTGTTAAAGAAATCTTTAAATAACTGTTGAGCATTGACATTAAGTAAACTTTTGTCAATTGGGAAACGCATAATATGACTTAAATTTAATAGTGCTGGCAATAATATAATACAAGCTATTCCTGCTGCCAGTAAACTAGACAGAATAAAATTTAAAATAATTTTTTTATAATTTTTAAAATCTTTAAATTTATAATTAATAAATAAATCATATATAAAATAAATCACACAAAATATACATAACATATAAGCTATATAAAAATTAGCCATGATTGCGATTGCTAAACTGATTATATAAAAAGTACTATTCCCTTTAATTAATTTTTCAATTCCCATAATAACCAAAGGGGTCATATATATAATATCAAGCCACATATTATTAAAATAATAAACTGTCGTAAAACCCATTAAGGCATAGCTTAAAGAGAAAATTAAATTACTATATTTAGGTTTATATTTATAACTTAAAAAAATATTCATAAACAGACTACATAAACCTAATTTAATAAGTAAAATAATATAAGTCATTAATGGAGTATTAGCTTTAGATATAAAAGCATAAAGTAAATTAAAAGGGCTAGCTAAATAGTACCCAACGGTACTCGCCATATTTCCTCCTAATCCTTTACTGAATGAATAAAAAATAGACTCATTCCCTACCAAGACATCATGAATATAATTATATAAAGAATTATATTGACTAGCCATATCTGCCATCAAATAATTTTCGCCATTATGGAAAAAATCATGGTGTGTTGTAATATCCATATAAATTGTATATCCTAAAACAATTAATATAGGAATTAAAAATGCTAATAAATATATTCTTACTTTTTTGTTAAAAATTTTTTTCATACTTCTACCTCTACACCATTATAATGGATTTTTTTCAAATTGTAAATAAAAAAGTAAATTATTACGTTAAAATGTTACGTTAAAACAATTTACTTTTTTGAATTACATTTAATTTTTTCTTTTTTTATAACATAACTTATTAATACGATAGATCCTACTATTAAAATAATTCCTATTATTACTATAAACACAGGATTTTTTAACAAGGTGTTTGGAACTAATACTTTCTCAATAAAACTTTTATCATTATCATCCACAACATCTTTATCATGTACAATTTCTTCACTCTTTTTATCAATTTCTATTTGTTTTTTTATTGTGACTACTGGGCAAACACCAAAATAGCCATGTATAGTATGTGCATAGACATTTCCCTCGAAAGATATATTATATATAAAATGATTGTAATCCGATGCTTGGGTCATTGTAACACAATTAGATAGAAAAATTGGAGATTCTTCTGACAATTTATAATATTCTGACGATGTACCTGGATGAGGATTTATAGCATTTCTTCCAACATAACCTAAATTTTCTTTTAAATCATCTAATGTAAGTATTCTAATTTTATATTCTTTATCTTCTCTTATTTTTTCATTAAAAAAGTTTTTCCCCCATTCATCTACTATAGATTTTATAAATGATTTATTGTAATCTGTCGTACAATTATTTTTATCATAATCACATTCATCTTTATTAGAATAATATTGAACTTTCCCTAAATTATATTCACTTTTATCATCTAAGATAATTTTTTCTTCTTTTATTTCATTATTATCGATATTTATTTTTTTTAATTCTTCATAAGATAATGGCAATTTAGTAACTATTGTTAATTTATCATCTTTCTTACTGGCATCTTTTATAACATAAAATTCTTTACCATTATATTCAACTATATCACCTATTTTAAACTCGGTATCATTGATATCTTTTAAATTATTTTTTACTCTTATTACATCTGCAGTCTTATTTAAATGAATGACCGGTCTAACACCAATAAGTTCGCCTGTATCATGATTATCAAAAGCACTGAAATGATAAACATAAATTTCATCAAAATAACCTGTCTCCATTTCTTGCCAACCTTCAAAAGCATAAACTAAATTAGAATAATGATCGTAGTCATATCCACCTGTCATGGACCAATATTCATAATGATATAACCATTTAGGAGTAGTTGCAGAATATTTAAAAGCTAAATCATAAACACTATAACCAAAGTTATTTAATACTTCTTCTTTAGTTATTAATCTTACCTTATAATTACCATAATTATTAATATAAACATTTTTTAGGTCATCTTGATTAAGTACATTTTCACTCCAACTATCTACGATATGTTTTATATCTGACTCATCATAATTTATTTTACAACCACTTTTATGTTGATAATCATAACAATTTTCATTTGAATAATATGCAACTCCCCCATATCCAAATTTCGGAGAATCACAAGCTTCACCTTTTGAGCCTGAAGTATACCTATTTACATAATTTATTCCATCAACTGTACCGTATTTATTTACTTCATCTACTGTAAGTGGAGTTGCTTTTAAAAGCGTTAAATAATCACCATTATCTTCCATTACATAAAACTTAATATCTTTATACTTTATTAAATCTCCTGCTTTATAATCTTCTGCTTTAACGTTACTAATAAATATCAGTATTAGAAATATTATACTAAATACTTTAATAATTCTTTTCATACTTCCTA
>CANPWK010000072.1 GCA_947584105.1 uncultured Bacilli bacterium | reverse complement strand
AGTTATGATAACTTATTTGTCGAGAATAAGTGAACTCGCAATTTAATTATAATACATTTTTCCCAAAATGAAAAGACCATTGACTTTGTCAACAGTCTGAGATGTTTTTAAATTTAACTATTTTTAGTTAAATTTAAAAACATCTAAAAATTATTAAACCAATCATCTATTTTATTTAATTTATAAGAAAATTTATTCGAAAACCATTTCATAAATGGCCTTTGTATAATAAGATCTCTAAAAAATTCTAAAATTACGCCAGCAATAAATAAAATCAAAACCACTCCTATATATTTTATTGGGAATAATAAATTAGCATCCATAAAACCTAATGAATTTAATTTAGTACATAATTTATTTGTAATGTTAGGAAAACCAAATACACCATTTTCATGAAAAATATATACTCCTAAACAACAAGATGCAACTCTATTCACTATTTTATTAAATGTTGGTTTTTTATTAAGCACTGTAAAGAAAATCAACATTGCAATTAATAATATTATTATTGAATGCCTACCAATGCATCCAATAGTTGAATCTAATAGCATACTAAAATAATTTTTAAATAGATTATATTTATTTAAATAAAAATATAAAAATCTAACAGCTATAACTATAGTTATAGCTAATATGCAAAATCTTGGTTTTGCATATCTTGAAAGTTTATGGCAACCATATTTCTTTATATATCCAATCAATAAATATACATATAAAAATGTAAAAACATCCCCAACTACACTAGTTGAAAACTGTGAATATATAGGTACAAATAAAAATACAATTAATATTTTCTTTATTTGTAACTTATTAAGTTTATCAAGTATTTTATTTAAAAATGGATGAGCGAGCAACATAAAAAAATATGTTGTAATAAACCAATAATAGGAATAAAAAGGTCGAAAAAAATCTCGGTATATATATTTTATTAAATCCTTTATTGAAATCCAAACTCCATTTTTCAAATAAAACGCATCATATATTAAATAAATTATTGCAAAGAAAATTATCCATGTAAAAATTTGAAAAACGAGATGAATTACTTTTTTTATACGAAATTGTTGATTTGATAAAAACCAAGCACTAATGATTAAAAATATATCAACACCCAAAATTCCCCAAATTCCTAAAGCTGAACTTGTAGAATACATCGTTAATGATTCATAATTACTATACCCATTTCTTCGCATATGAAAAGCTATAATAAGTAACATTGATATAATTCGTAATATTTCAATATTAGAATTTCTAGTTTGAGATTTTTCTGATTTTACTAAAGAATCTTTTTTCAATTACTTCACCTACTTCTAACATGTATAATTATATTATCAGTAAATAAAATTGTCAATAATTGTTACAAATAAGAAAATATAATGTCAAGGCTTATATTATATTTATATTACATCTTTATTTTTTTTTAATTTTACGATATAATTATAATACGGATGGTGGTAATATGAATAAGAAGCATTATGTTGACCTTTCTGATATCAAAGAAAATGATTTAGATAATACTGCATCATTTACAGACTTAATGTCAAGAAGTGAAAAACTAGAACACAAAAGGAAAAAGGAAGAAGAACAAACAAGAGAACTAAAAGAAATTTTAATGAATGAAGATGACAAAAAAAAGGAAAAGAAATTACAAAAGAAACAAGCAAAAGGAAAAAATAAAAATATAAAAAACGATACAAAAAAAGAAGATAATCATACTAATGATAATGATTTAGAAAATCTTAATAAAACTCAGAAGTTCTTAGAATTAACTAATGAAATCAAAACTTCCATGTTAAAAAATGTCGATGATAATTTAGAGAGTAAGAAAAAAAGAGGTATTGGAAATATATTAGTTATAGATTTATTGATAGTTATAAGTTTAGCTTATTATATTTATTCTATTTTATTTACTAATATACAAACTAATCAATTGTATTTACTAATAGGAGGTTGCTTTATTCTTGGAATGATTTTTCTATTTTGCATTTCTCTTATTAGTAACCGAACTTTCTATAAAATATTCTCAGTATTAAATTATCTTGTATTTTTAAGCTATATATTATTTAATTTAATTTTAGTATTAGGAATAATAAAATTATAAAAACGCTTTAAAGCGTTTTATTTTTTTTAATCTTTACCATCAATATCAAAGTAAACAATAATAATACTAAAATAGATATACTTAAAACAACGATTGTAATTAAATAGCGATTGTTAATTAATGATAACCTTTCTAAATCATTAGTTTCATATCTTTGCAAAGTAGTATCCACACTATCATAACGATACCATCCTATTTCTCCTGTATTAACATTCATTCCATACACCAAATAAAAGTCACTATCATTATCTAATTTATAGCCTTCTACCTCTTCATCACCAACAATTATTTTTACCTTTTTAAATCCCTTTGGAATATTAGTTGGTGTAGTATAATATAATTTTACATTATTAAAACTCATTTCATTATATATTGAATAAGATGAAGTATTAGGATTATAAACATAAAGTTTTACATTACCATTCTTATCTTTTAATCCAACTAAGATATATCCAGTTATATCATTATATAAAGCTGGTATTTCTTTAGAATCTATATTAGCAGTAATAACTCTAAAATTATCAGGTGCTTTTAACTGTTCTACTCTCTTAACTACATTATATTCTTTTCCCGCAACTTTTACTTTAATAGGATTTAAATCTTTTACATTAACAACTATAGAATAAACTTTTTCATTCCCATTTTCTGCAACAACTATAATTTTAATATTATTAACTCCATCTGTAAGAGAAATCTCCCCATCTCCCTTAACAATGGCATTATCATCGTTAGTAATAGCCTTAACATTTATTTTTCTTACATCTTCATCAACTTCTAAATTATATTCTAATTTAGACTTATCAAAATCAATATTATAACCTTCTACTTTTAAATCTTTCAAAGTGTTATCCGAACTATAAGTTTTATTAATATCAATAGGCTTAGAATTATTATTTGTAGAACCTCCAACATTAATTGTTATAGATTTACTTGATGTTACAGCATTTCCAGTATCATAATCGGCAACATCTACTGCTTTCACAGTAACTGTTGCACTTCCTTTTTTCTTAGCTGTAAAATATAAACTAGTTGATCCTTCATACCAATCTTCTGCACCTCCAGATAATACACTATTATCCGAAGAATAAATTTTAAATTTACCTGCTAAAGAAGAAATATTTACAGTAATTTTAACAGTATTACCAACACTAACATTTCTACTACTTGCTGAAATTGAAAATGATCCAGCCTTAATTGATGATGTAAAAAGTATAAAACTTATTACAAATATAAATGATTGTATTATTTTTTTCATAAATTACCCCAATCTATTATTGTGTTATTTTAAATTTTCCCATAATATTATTTTTAATTCTAACATAATCAACTGCACTAATAGATCCATTACGATCAACATCAGCAGCTTCTTTATAAGCACCAGAAACAGTTCCTTTGTTCATTATATAATTTTTAATTTGAACATAATCAACAGCTGAAACCTTACCATCACCATTAACATCTGCATAAAGCACATAAACAAGAGTATTTTCTTCATTATTAGTCTTAATTGTAAATTTCATACCAGTTTTAATAGATTCATTAGTTATTACTTTATCATTCTTATCTCTAACAGTTACAGTAGCATTACTATCTGCAGTTTTTATTTTATTAATAATTGTAGAAATATTAGTATTTACATCAAATCCATTAATATAGCTATTATTATTTTTAACTCCAGCTTTGTTCAATACTGATTGTACAGAACTAGAAGTTTGTGGTTGACTAGGCTTAATAGTATTATCTTTAATAATATTAATATTATATTTTCTAACAGCACCATTTTGAGCAGTAACAGTAATTGTTTTAGTGCTTGAACTTGTAGTTGAAACATAACCAGTTCCATTAATACTAGCCTTACTATTTACTGCATCAGCTTTTATAACAATACTATTAGTATTTGCATCTACATAATAGTTATAATCAGTTTTTCCTCCATCGAATTGTGATATTTTAACATCATTTATAGTTAAATTTTTTAAATAATTATTAGGATTACCTGATTTTGGTAAACTAGTTTGAGAAGGCATATTCTTATATACTGGAATATAGAAAACAAAAGGTGAATCTAAAATACCAGAAGCATTATATGATCTAAAAACAGATGTTCCCTCAGTAGTTGGTGCTTGAATATTAGTTTGATATTGATGAGTATAATTAGAACCACTTTTAGAATTAACATTACCTACAACATCCCACTTTTTAAAATAAATAGTATTTTGCCCAATATTTATATAATTTTCTCCAATCCATTTAGCGCCATTACGAATAGCTTTATCCATACTATTCCAAGGTCTATTATAAGTATTAGTTGCCTGACCACTACCACTAGCCCAATATAGACCATTATAAACTGGATTAGCCCCACTGGTTGCACCAATATTGTAAGGATTATAAATTCCTGGATAACTAGAAGTTTTTCCACTAACAGCAGTAGTAGCATAAGAATAACCACCAACTTCTTGCTTAGATAAACTTGCTAAATAAACAGGATTTACCTGAGAATCTTGAGCCGCTGAAATAAAGGATGAAGCATAATTATTTAAATAATCACCATTTAACAACTTTTGAACTACAGATAATGTTTGAATATTTTTTTCATATGCTAATGCTTCATATTGAAATATATACATATCAACTAAAAAATTTCTAGGATCCATATAATAAGCAATCGTATCATAATTAGCTGCATACCAATTGCTACCATCAAAAGCTTTAAATGTATCATTATAATAATTATATGATCCACTCCAAGTATTAAGGTATCCAACATCATTAGTAGAACCAGTAACCTGAATTAAACTACGGCCTAAAGTATTTTCTTGCGTTACAGCTTCATTAAAATCAAGATTAGTATTGATAGCTTTAAATTGCCAATTAGGATGAGCTTGTTTTAAAATAGATAATTTACTAAAATAACTATCTGGAAAACCAGCTTTTTGAAATTCTTCTTTATAATTATTAGGAACATCCCCATTACGAACTAAATTGCTATTGCAAAAATAACCCGTATATGATTTATTGGGATTAGATGGGAAAGAATATGTTGCTTTAACGTAATAAGTATCACAATATTTTTTGTTATTAGAATTGTATTGATTTCCCTCTATAACTGTTACAACATCTCCAGTATCTAACCATACAACACCTGGAACTGTTGAATCAAAATTAGTATTGTTAAAAAAACATTTTCCTGTTGATTTACTAGACAAATGACATTTTGAACCATCAGTAATCAACACTGTTGCCTGATAATTTGCTAAAATACTTCCTTTAGCTACAAAAAAACTTACAGCAAATACTAATATAAATATCCATTTTTTGTAATTCATAATACCACCTACTATTACGTATATATTATAACAAATTTTTTAAAATAAATAAAGCCCCTAGTTTGACAGTTTTAATATAAAAAACTTACATAGATATTGAAAAATCTAGTTTTTTTATCATTTTATACTTGC
>CANPWK010000071.1 GCA_947584105.1 uncultured Bacilli bacterium | reverse complement strand
TTTTAAACTTATGACCGATGAAGAAGAAAATGAGATGTTAAAAAATACTTACATTCATTACGGTTATAAAGATGGAATTAACGATGGAATTAAACAAGGCATCAAGGAAGGCATTAAAGAAGGCATTAATACTGGAATAAAAAAAGGAGAAGAAAATAAATCTAAAAATATCGCTTTAAATATGTTAAAGAAAAATATGGATATTAATTTAATATCTGAATTAACAAATCTATCAACTGCAGAAATTAAAGAACTAAAAAACAGTTTGCAAGAATAAATTGCAAACTATTTTTTTATATTTTGTTATTAAGCATTCAGCTTTTAATATTATAATTTATAAATTTATTTATCTGATAATCGTTTAGTACTTTCTTTTATATTTTCAAAAATATCTTCTTTATAAAATTTATATGTTGTAACAATTATTATAGCTAATGGGAAGGAAATAAATATACCCATAATTCCAAATAATGCACTTCCTGCAAATACTGAAAATATAACTAATAATGGATGAATAGAGTTTGTTTTTCCATATACATTAGCATTTATAACATAACTATCAACAAATGATAATACTGTAAATACTATTAACGTTTTAATAAATAAAGATGGACTTATTACAAAAGCAGTTATAGCTGCAACAACATTCATAAGCATACCACCAAAATATGGTATAAAATTAGCAATACCTGCTAAAAATCCCAATAATAAAGCATCAGGATGACCTATTATAGAATAAGCCAAACTGTATTCAATAACTGAAATAAACATAACAATTACTAAACCAGTTAGATATTTCTTCATTTGTGTATCTAATGATTTAATATAATCAAATGTTTTTTGTTTACGTTTTTTAAAAAATTTTCTAATGTTTGATCTAATTCTATCCATATCAATTAATAAATATACAAATGCTGCTGCTCCTATTAAAAATTGAGACATAATATTTAGAGATGAATTAACTAAATGAATAGTACCATTAGAAACATAATTACCTATACTTGCTAAAATATTTTTAAATATATCTTGTAAGCTATTTTCTAAACCACTGAAATTAATATCCGAACTTAATTTTAAATCAGACATTTTACCTATAAATGCTAAAATACTATTAAATAAACTAGTTAATTGACTAACTAAAACTGTTGATATTACATATATCAAAAATGCTATTAAAAGTAAAAGCAACAATACTATTATAAAAACCCCAATTCCCTTAGGAATTTTCTTTTTTTCTAAAAACTGTAAAAATGGATAAAAAGCATACGCAAAAGCAAAAGCAAATAAGAACGGCATTAATATTCCAATTATTTTATTTGTTACACCCATCCATAAATTTCCTGTTTTATAAAGGAAAAATATTGTTATTACTATCAAAGCTAAATTTACTAACTTATAATTAATTTTTTTACTCATTTAATCCCTACTTTCTAATATTATTGTAACTGGTCCATCATTAGTTATAGTTACACACATATCATTACCAAAACTTCCAGTTTGAACATCTATATATTTTCTAAGCTTATCATTAAATATGTTGTATAATTTTAAAGCATTATCCCCTGACATAGCATTAAAATAACTAGGTCTATTTCCTTTTTTAGTATTAGCATATAAAGTAAATTGTGAAACACTTAAAATGCTTCCTCCAACATCAATAATAGATTTATTCATAATATGATTTTCATCATCAAAAATACGCAAATTAACAATTTTCTTAACTATATAATCTACATCATCGATTGTATCATCGCTTTTAAATCCAACCAATAATACTAATCCCCGGTCAATACTACCCACTAAATTATTATCAACAACTACTTGCGACTTTAAACTTCTTTGAACAATTACTTTCATTTTATTACTCTTTCAACATTAATTACTTCAGTCATTTGATTAATTTGATTCATATACTTATTTAAATTATCAACGTCCTTTACAGATAATTTCAGGTCATAAATATTTTTTAGACTATTCTTATTAGTATTGATACTTTTTATACTAATTCCATTATTTTTAGCACTCGATACTATATTTAAAATTAAATCTTTAGTACTATCGGTATAAACAATTATATGCGTTGAATATTTATCTATAATATTATCGTTCCAATTTACATTAATTAATTTCTCAGTAACTTGAGATATATTTGGGCATATTTTTCTATGAACATTTACACCAATACCATTTTGAATAAATCCCACTATATCATCTCCAGGAATAGGATTACAACATTTAGCAAGATTTATTTTAATATTGTCTATCCCAGCCACAATAATATCTCCATTATGACTACTTTCATTACTATCAGTAATCCGGTTTAATATTGTCTCTTCTTTATTTATATCCTCTTTAGTAATAATATTAATTACTTGCAATGGTGTGAACTTACCATTACCAATATTAATGTATAAATCGTTAACATGAGCTAAATGCAACTCACTTAAAATTTTTTCTATATTTTCATCAATAATAAATTCCGATATTGGTAATTTTCTTTTACGTAATTCTTTATTTAATAATTCTTCCCCTATTTTTAAATACTCACTTTTATCAATTTTGTTAAAAAATGATCTAATTTTATTCTTAGCTTGATTTGTATATGCCATATCAATCCAGTTTTTAGAAGGTCCTTGTGAATTATTACTTGTATTAATTTTGACAACATCATTATCTTGCAATATATAATCAAGAGGCACAATCGTTTCATTAACAATAGCACCGATCATAGAATCTCCTACTTTACTGTGAATACGATAAGCAAAATCTATTGGTGTTGATCCATATGGAAGTTCTATTACATCACCCTTAGGAGTATATATATATACAGTATTTTTTAATGCCTCTGTTATATTTTTCATATCTTCTTCATTAGAATCCTTTATTTCCATAACAGATCGAAAAAACTGTAATTTATCTTCCATACCTTTCATTAAATTTTTACCTTTTTCTTTATATGACCAATGGGAAGCTATTCCCCTTTCAGCTATTTCATCCATCTCGTAAGTTCTAATTTGAATCTCAAAGAAGTTACCATCAGGTCCAAAAACTGTTGTATGTAAAGATTGGTACATATTACTTTTAGGCATTGCTATATAATCTTTAAAGCGTTTAGGCACAGGACGATATTTAGAATGAATTAATCCCATAGCCTGATAACAATCAGAAACAGTATCAACAAATACACGTAATGCTAACAAATCATAAATATCACTAAATCTTTTTCCTTTATCTAATTTTTTATAAATACTATAAATACTTTTAGCTCTACCTATTATTTCATGTTTAATATTGTGTTCATTAAGTAAAATAGAAACATTATCCATCATTTCTTGTACATATTTATTACGCTCATTTTTGGATTTATTTAATCGCTCAACAATTGAGAAATATACATCTGGCTTTAAATATCGCAATGATAAATCTTCTAATTCACTTTTTATTTGATTAATACCTAAACGATGGGCAATTGGTATTAATATTTCTAATGTTTCATTAGCATTTTCTTTTTGTTTTTCTGCTTGCAAAACTCCCATTGTTCTCATATTATGCAATCTATCTGCAAGTTTTATAAATATAACTCTGACATCTTCGGTAAGTCCTACTAATATTTTTCTATGATTATTAATAGTTGCCTCTGTTGTATTGTTATAATTTAACTTATTAATTTTAGTAACACCTGATACTAAAGATGCTACTTCTTTGCCAAATTTAGATTCTATATCTTCTATATTAGCATTCCCAACAGATATTGTATCATGCAATAATGCGGCAATAATCGTTTCCGCATCAGCATTAATTGTAGATAAAATATTAGCTACATTTAGAGGATGCTTTATATAATCATCACCTGTTAATCGTTTTTGATTTTTATGAATATTTAAAGCAAACTTATATGCTTTCTTAATTTTTTCTACTTCTTCTTGATTATCTATGTATTTAATATTATTAATAATATCATCTATAGTAATTTGAGGATTATCTTTGTTCATAAAATCACCTATATAAATTATATCACAAATTAAAAACAATTAAAATAATGTATATGATTCATAGTATACAAAAAAATATCCACAAAATTATTGTGAACATTTTCTTTTTATTACTAAACTTATGGTAATAATAGCTACAACTATTAAGATAATTCCAACTACTACTATAAATACTGGATTATTAAGCAAAGTATTTGGGATATTTACTTTCGTACTTTCTGATTTGCTAATAGTAATTACTGGGCAAACGGATCCATAACTAGCAACATTTTGTGAAATGATAGTATTTCCATTATTTTGATACAATCCATATGAAGTACCAATATATGATGTATTATATGTATGTGCATAATCCGAAAATCTTCCATATCCTATTTTATATATCAAATAATTAGAGTCCTCTTTCGGTGTCATCGTCCAACAGTCTCCTAAAGTAAATGGTGTATCATCCGTTATTGCATAATAATCTAAATCTTTTGTTGGTTGATTTAAAGTATTAACTCTAGCTCTATAATATAATTCTGTTGTAAGTTCATTAACTGTTATTAACCTTGCTTTATATCCAAGAGTATCCTCTACTAAATTTAACCCATTTAAATTCTCGTTACTCCAAGTATCCACTATTTGTTTAACATATGACTTTTTATAATCGTTAATACAACCAGATACATTAGTATATTCGCCATTTTTATAATTAAAATCAGATTGACAATCTTTATCATTATAATATATAGCCATTCCAATTGAATAATTAGCTGATGTTAAATCATCTGAATAGCTTCCAACAAGATCCGTAATTTTATTATTCCAGTCATCTGCTAAACTAATTATTTCTGCCTTTGTAAGTGGAACCGCTTTGATCATTGTTAGATTTTTATCAGATGAATCAGAATTTTTTATAACATAAAAATCCATACCATTATATCTAACTACATCTCCTACTTTAAATTCTTTATCATTAATTGTTTTTTTAGTAATAGTCTGTTTTTGACTAGTAAATTTAGCACTTTTCTTTAAATGTATTACTGGACGTACCGTATCGGATTGATCAGCAACCCATGACCTATTATAATGGCTTTGATTTTGAAAACTATAAATTATTTTCTCTTTACCAATATCATCTTCATTACATGGCGTCATTGTCCAAAAATCATATCTCCTAATTAATCTTGCAAACATATTATTTAAGCCTTTGTTAGAAAATGATTTTGAAAAGTTATTAACTTCATCGTTTGTGATTAATCTTGCTTTGTAATTATCAGTAAAATCTTGTGAAATTGGTATTTCAGAATTGTCATCATCATAATATTTATATGTTATTGTTATAGATACTTCTTTTAAATCATTTTGATCTAATAACCCATTACTCCAACCGTCCACTATATATTTTATATCTGATTCATTATAGTTAACTTTACAATCAACATTGACTAAAGTAAGGTCCGAATCTTCATTTTTAATATATCTACAATTTTCACTCGTATAGTATGCAACTGTTGCATATTCACTATCATAATAGAATTTATTGAATTCATTCAAAAAAGGATCATTATATTTATTAACATGGTCTTTACCATATTTCTTGACTTCATTCCAAGTTAATGGTTTTGCTTTCAAAAGTGTTAAATAATCTCCATTATCTTCTACTACATAAAATTTAATATCTTTATAAGTTATTACATCACCTGGTTTATATGTTTCA
>CANPWK010000070.1 GCA_947584105.1 uncultured Bacilli bacterium | reverse complement strand
TCTCATCGGCTAAATCTTTATCAAATATTGACGTTACACCAGAAACTATTTCTCCTCCTGCCATTACTAAACCATCTGTTATATTTTCTACTACATCTAATACTCCGGAGGCTACTGAGCCTATAGCTGTTGCTGTATAATCGAATGCTGTGTCTACAAAATCAACTATATTATCCCACCATGACTTTTCTTCCTTTTTTTCTTCTGCTACTTGATTTTTAGATGAAGCTAATATTTCGTTTACTTCATCCATAGTTAAATCTGTTGCATCTTCTGTTTTGTAAATTGCATCATTATAATCGTTATATTCATCATTTATTGCTATACTGTAATCTACATTTTTAATAGTTGCATTTTTTATATTAGGGCTAACAAACTTCTTTGTATTTATAGCAGAAACATTATTCATTTATATCAACATCCTTGCTATTGATTTGGTACTGAGTTAAATATATCATCAATATTGGCATTGCTCATATTGTTACTTGTTGTTTCATTATTTACTCCATTATTTGATTGATTTAATATTGGCATTTGTGGAAGTGCATTATTATTCATATTATTATTAACATTATTATTTATATTATTATTTTGTAATATATTAGATTGATTATTATTTTCATTAACCATATTAGCACTAGCCAAATTAGTGTTATTTAAAACATCATTTTTAATTATATTATTACTAGATGAACTTTCACTAGAATCATCATTATTATAAGTTTCATTTATATAACTTTTTAATTTAACCATAAGTTGTTTTTGCTCTTCATCTACATATCCTAAGCTAAATACTTTATCTATTTGATCATGGTTAAATAATAAATTCTTATCAGATGATATTACTCCTTCTGGATATAAACATCCTATATAATCAAATAATTTATCTTTAGTTTCCTTTCCTTTTGCTGCAAATCCTATAATCATTATTCTTTTTTTTGCTTCTTTTAGTATACACACTGTTCCTATTGGTAAATATTTTTCTCCTATATTATTCATTTTATCCTCCTTTAAACTTTTATTACTTTTTTAGATTTTTTCTATTTTCTCAAATAATCATACGTTCTAAAACTATAATTATTAACTTTACCACGTTTCAATATATAATTTAAATCTAACAAACACTCTGATTTTATTTTATTAAATTGAGCAATGATTATAAGAGGAAAACTAGATTCAATTTCTTTTAACTTATTTATATAATTATCATAATCTGATTGATTAAAATTGATTATCTCATTTCTACTAGTTTTTTTTACTAAATCAAATATTTGGCTTGATATTTCATCTAAATTATTTAACTCTCTACAATTATATGTGCTTTGAATTTTATCAAAATCATTTGATTCACAAATTTTTATTATTTCCTTAGTTGCATTAATTATTGCTAACTCATTTAAATCTTCAAAATAAAATTTTATTTTATCTTCATATACACTTTTATACCAATTATTTAAACAATCGAAAATTTTATCATGTAATTCATGATCTTTGGTTTTTATTTTTTCTTCAAATAAATTAATTATTTGATTATAATATTCGTCGTAATTCATAAATTACTTCCTTCCAAATAAATTTTTTATTCTAGAACCAAAAGAATTATTTGATTTATTTACATTTTTTTCTATACTAGATATTATATCTTCTACATATTTTGCACTATAGGTTTTCTCAAGTGTCCTAACAAAATCATCATAACTACCTTTTGTTGAGTATGCATTAAAAAAATTTCTTATTTGAGTAGTATCATTTGAAATATATGCATTAAGTAATAAATCCGAATTGGTACTACCATACGCCTCTGTTATTGCATCATCTAGTCTATCCCATAATTTAACACAATCTTTTCCATATATTGAGTTATATATTTTTCCATCACTATATTTTGATGCCAAATAATCAGTTAAAGATTCATTAGCCCAAGTACTTGTAATTCCATCATTATATATTTCTCTAATCCCTGTTACTTTATAACTTTGACCATTAAACACCGTTCTATTACCATTTATTTCGGATAATAGATGAAAAGTCTCATGATAAGCCGTATGAACATTAGCACTTTCTGGTAAATATAAATTACTATTTCCATCTACAAAACCTAAGACAGTTGGTACTTGTCCCCTTTCCTTTAAAAATGTTGGCCAATCGCTATCCTTAACTTTATGAATTCTATCTATTGCCAAATCTATTTTCTCTTTACCAAAAACTCCATCAAAATTGTGAGCAAATGCAGCTATATCTCTTTTCCTCCACAAATTATTTAAATCTGAAATTGAAGCATCTTGAAGAAGAGCTGTAACATCACTTTCGTTAAATTTTTTATTCATTTCATTTTTAAATTCAAATATTTCTTTGTTTGTTGTTTTATAACTTTTATATCCTTGAAGTGCCGTACCACCTGTTCCTGCCAATCCTGCTACTGCTGTATTTAATATTCCTCCTGAATCAGCGTAATATTTAAAATATCCATCTATTCCATTATATAACTTGTTTCCATTTTCATCAACCATGTTTTGGCCATATGCTAAATACTGTGTTGTTGTATTTGCTATTGGTTCAAGCATTGATACAGCTCCACTTTTTAAGGATGCTTTAAATAACTCTTTGCCTGCACCTTCTACTCCTTTGGCAAATCCAGATCCTGCTCCTTTAGCTATTTCTCCGAATTTACCAACTTTATTTCCTACAATAGTTCCTACTCCTCCAGCTACTATACTAGCACCTAATGCCTCTTCAAATGTAGCACCACTATTAAATGCTTGTTCCGCCGCTCCTCCTGCAGCACCCAAAGCTCCAGCAGCCATTGTTACTGCCGCTCCTCCTGGAATTAGTGAAATAGCTGCATACCCTGCAACACTTCCTACTACATTTCCTGCCGTATGTACCCAGCTATGTGCAATATCATCATCAACTCCTATTGCATTCATTGTTGCATCATATGCTTGTTCTGACCAATCATATTCGACATATCCTTGTACACCTTTTTTCATCTCATTGGCTAGGTCTTTATCAAATATAGAAGTTGCACCAGCTACTATTGCTCCTCCTGCCATTACTAAACCATCTGTTATATTTTCTACTACATCTAACACTCCTGATGCTACTGAGCCTATAGCTGTTGCTGTATAATCGAATGCTGTGTCTACAAAATCAACTATATTATCCCACCATGACTTTTCTTCCTTTTTTTCTTCTGCTACTTGATTTTTAGATGAAGCTAATATTTCGTTTACTTCATCCATAGTTAAATCTGTTGCATCTTCTGTTTTGTAAATTGCATCATTATAATCGTTATATTCATCATTTATTGCTATACTGTAATCTACATTTTTTATAGTTGCATTTTTTATATTTGGACTAACAAACTTCTTTGTGTTTATAGCAGAGACATTATCCATTTATACCAACACCTCCACTATTAATTTGTTGAATTAAATATATCATCAATATTAACCGGATTAGTTGTAGAAGATTTATTTACATTACTAATGTTAATATTAGAATTAAAGTCTTGAACATTAACATTAGAATCACTAGCACCATGATTTATATTGCTTACATTTATATTATTGCTAAAACTAGATACATCAGCTCCCATTTCACTAGGTCCATGGTTTATACTATTATTTTCAATATTTAAATTGATATCAGAGATATTAGTGCTTTTTAAATTAGAATGTTCATCTATATTATTAGTGTTAATATTTATATTATTATTATTTAGTGTGCTCTTATAATTTACATTCCCATTTATATTTAAATTTTCGATATTTTGGACGTTAGTATTAGCATTATAATGATTATAATCTGGATTATTATAATTATTATTGATATGATTATCAACAGATGAATTAATATTATCATTTACAATACCAGTATTGGTATATACATTTTTATTAATATCATTTGAATCTATATCAATACTATGATTATCTTTAACCTCTCTATTTATAGAATAATTATCATATTGCTCACTATTAATTTCATTTGATATACCATTATTAATTTCACCATTAACATAATAATTATCATATTTTTTAGTATTTGCCATATTACTATTATCAGTTGTAACTTCCCTATTTACAAAAACATTATCATAATTATCTGTTTTAATATCAGAATTATTAGCATTTACCTGATATGTAGCTTGTTTAAAGCTATCATTGATATTGCTAGCGATAATATTGATATTACTAGCATTATTTATTTCATTATTATATTTTGTTGTTTTTTCATCAGCTGCTTTTAAATTTGCGCTTTGAACTTTCCAACGGTAATTTATTCTTCTAGTGTTAATTGGCTGAATTTGTACTTTATTAATTCTAATTCTACTATTTTCCAACATCTTTTCAATATCATTTCTAATATATTCAAAATTTAAAGATGGAATAGTTAAATTATTACTTATAATTCTTAAATTATTTTCTAAAAGTGTAATTAAATCACGTCTTTTAAACATTGGAGGAATTGGTAAATATGATAATTGAGACGCGCTTGTATTTAATAGTTCAATCGCATTATTGGTATTATCAATAATACCATTAATGTAATTAGAATCGTATTTTACTCTTCCAATTTTACCAACTTGTAATTTTGATGAAAGAGTATTTGATAAAGATGTAATAAAATCACTTGTAGCATTAGAACATTCAATTATAGATTGCATATTTTCGATAATTTCTTGATTATCTTTAGATAATACTTGCATAAAGCCGGAAGTATTATTATCATTCCATGCACCATCAATTTTATTGATATTATTATAATAATCGTAGTAATCAGATTTATAATTATTAACGCTTGATTTTAATTGCCTTACTTGTTCATTAATTGTATCTACATTTATTTCAAATCTAGCCATATATCCTCCTAAAATGACGCCAAAGTTTTCTCTATCTCAGGAATAATATCATTATCAATTATTCTAATCTGAGCTAATATATCATTTTTATTTTGTTGAACTAATGAACGATAAAAAACTTGATTATTAACTTCAAGTGCATATGGTATTTTTTTATATATTTCATCCATTTCTATCAAACTATCATTTAAGTTTTTTCTAATATTATTTATAGTAGATAACATCCTTTTTACAGCATCTTTTGGTGTCATTTTATCACTCCCTTTTTATAAATTTTTAAATAAATACCGAATAAGCCTTCGGTACTTATTTAAAAATAGTAAGTATTTACTATTTTTATTGAATTATATTTGAAGAATCAATGTTAATTTTAGATTCATCTGCTGCTTGTGTAACTTGTTGTTGTTGTTTTTCATAGTTAGCAACTAATCCAGATAAGCATTCTTTAAGATCATTAACACTTGATAAAAGATTAGATATTTGCAATGCAAATTTATCTGTATATTTTTTAATTTGGACAGCTTGTTCACCACCTAAGAAAGCTTTTGATGCATCTATTTCATCATAAATTTCTTTTGTATTTTCAGCAATTCTTGTAACAAAAGTTTTTACAGAATCCATTAGTGTTGTTGCTGATTGAGTACCATTTTTAAGACCTAATTCCCAACTAGAATCAAAAGTTCTATTAGTGTCAACTTTAAGTGTTTCATCTATTTGTGGATTTCTATGAATTTCACTTGGAGTTATAGTAGCTACAGCAGAGGCATTACTTACTGCTCCCTCAATTACATTACTTGCTTGAAAAGTTCTCCAACTTTCACCCATATTTTGAATATTTTCGTTAAAAATCTTAATATTACTTTCAGTATCGTTATACAAAGTTATAATTCTATTAGATAATCTATCCTCATAACTAACTTCATCGGG
>CANPWK010000069.1 GCA_947584105.1 uncultured Bacilli bacterium | reverse complement strand
GTAAAATATTTACCTATTTGTCAACAGTCTGAATCAATCATAAAAAATGATTGATTTTTTTTATAAAAATAAAACTAAAAATAAATAATAATAAACCAATTAATATCGATGAAAAGTTATAAGAACAAGTCTTTAACATAATAAATACACTTCCATATAATAATCCTAAAATAATATTATAAGTTTGATAATAGCACTTTCTAAATAAAATATTCACTAATTTCAAAGATAAAAATAAACCAAACAACATTCCAAATATAAAAGGTAATAACATACTAATATGATTTATTAAAAATGAAAAATTCAATATATTAGAAAATATAGATGCTACATCTTTATAAGAACCAAGCAACATTAATAAAGCCGTCCCACTAATTCCTGGAATAACTGTAGCAATAGCATCAACAAAACCTGAAAAAAAATAATAAAGAAAATATATTGTATTATCTTTTATAACTACACTATTAGGATTAGAAATAAAACTAAAAACGACAATAATAATAAAAGAAATAATGCTTAAATACCAATATTTTTTCTTTACATGCTGTTTTATATCTGATGAACTACCTAAAATTAAGCCAGCAAATAAAAATATGGTATAAGAATAATATCTAGTTAACAAATATATTATTACCTTACCCATAAAAGCAATAGAAATTAAAATTCCCAATAATATTTTGATTAAATAAATTAAATCATCCTTATTTTTATAAAAATTATTTAAAGCACTAATAGCTTTTTCATATACTCCTAAACTAATTGCAATAACACTGCCACTTACACCAGGCATAATTTTACCTAATCCAATTAATAATCCTTTTAATATATCCTTCATAATATATTATATTTTCATAATTATTTATTAAGACCAAAATAACCGTTTTGAACAAACATTGTCTCATTTACCACAATAAAAGCCTTTTTATCATACATCTTTATTATACGTTTCAAATTATTAAATTTGTTACTATTAACTTCCATAAATAACATATATTTATTCTGCTTTTCTTCTAATTTAAATATTGAAACAGCATAGCCATTGTCACGAATCGCTTTAATCATATCATCAATATTACAACTAGTTATAACTTGAACTTCTAACTTACTTTTTATAAACTTCTTAGATATAATACCTCCAATATATGTACCAACAGCAAACCCCAATGAATAAGATATAACTATAAATATATTATTATTTGCATTCGATAAAGCCTGATCTACAACTAAAAACCAAACAGTTACTTCTATAAAGCCTAAAAAGCTACCAATAAAATTTTTCCCTTTAACTACAATCACCGTTCTAATTGTTCCCAATGAAACATCTATTATTCTTGCTAAAAATATTTCTATGCATAAAAATAAAGTAGCCATATTATCACCATTTTTAATATTCGCATCTTTTTCTTTTACATACAAAAAAATTAGTAAACTAATTACTAATTTCTTTTAATTCATCAATAATATCTGATGAGCCTATATAATAATCTTTAATTTTTTTATTTTCAACTTTAAATAAAGTTTCATCTTTAATTCTTAACTCTTTAATATTATCTGATATATTATTACTATCACCTATAAAATTTTTATTAAATGAATCATTCATATTAATTTTATAAAATTTTAAAGAAGAATTTTTATTTATATATTCATCGTAAAGTTGTTTAAACTTTCCATTATCATCGTAAGCCAAAACATAATAACTATCTTCTTTCCTATTTAATAATTGTCCAAATATTATATTATCAGTTTCTATAACTGCTGGTTCAATAACTTCATTATCTTTTTTATTTTTCACTACATAAGTTGTCAGAAAATAAAAACCAACTAATATTACACAAGTAATGATTACTATAATTATTAAATTTTTAAATTTATATGAACTATCATCATTTATTGGTCCTTTTCCAAAGTTGCTTTTATTACTCATTCTATCACCCAAATTAATTATATCACATTAATTAATTTTTATAAATAGTTATTTTCCTACTGCTGTGACACTTAGTGACTGAGCTACTAATAATAATTCATCAACATTCATAGTATCAGAAGTTAAATAATATTCATGATTATTACTTATCCAAGAAAGAGAATAATCAGTTACTGCTCCAACAGTATCAAAAATTAAATCTGGATCCCCATTTACATAATCTAAATTAAAATCATTCAATGAAGATTGTACAAAAGTAAATGGCTTTTCACCGTCAAATGTTAATATAGTTCTATTACCACTAGTTGTTGCTATAACATCTTGACTCTTTAAATATGTATCAACCGGAACATACATTGGATACAAAACACTATCATCTATAGAAGTCTCCTTATCTTTTGAATCATCTTGTTTATCTTTATCATTATTATTATTTTTATTGTTATTTAAAGTATTACTTTCTATTTCTAGGTTAAAATAATCTTTAGAAAAGTGATAATTCATATCCAACTTACTAACAGTTAATCGCATTATTACATCATCATTATTATCTATAACTTCAACCTTTTTTAAATTTAATTTTTTATCTAGATATATTTTTTGTTTTATCAAAGATTTATCATTAATATAATTTGCTTTAAATGTTAAAATATACTGATTATTTTTCTTTGATAATTGAGTACTATTATTACTTAAATCATTTGAAATTGGTTGTAATAAGTATATTTGGGAATTATTATAAGGCCACTTGCTTTGAAATTTAAAGCTTTTATTCAAAGATGGAGTAACAACATAAACACCTGAATCATTTTTTAAAATTATTTGTTGATGATTATTTGTTTTATTAGTTAAGCTTACTTTAAATTTATCTTTTTTTGCATATGATGATTCTACATCATAAGTATATAAATCTTCATTTCTATAAATTTCCAACGTTCCTTTCATCAAATAATTATCGCTTTTATTAACTTTTGTTTTAAAATCTTTAATAATATTTTCTTTAGTATATTTTCCACAACCAGAAAGTAATAAAACAAAAACAACGCTTAAAATTATTTTTTTCATATTTCACCCCATTTTTCAATTAATTATATTTATTATTTTTAATATTTATGAATAAAAATAAATTTTTAGGAAATTATATAAATGATTGAAAGGAGATATTTTATGGAAACAATTCAAAAAATATGTTTAATATTTACTATAATTGGAGCATTAAACTGGGGTCTTATTGGAATTTTTGATTTTAATTTAGTTGAATCAATATTCGGAGAAGATATTTTAGCAAGAATAATCTATTCAATTGTAGGATTAACGGGCCTTATTAATATAGGTTTACTATTTAACCACATTGAAAACAAATAAAAATTGCAACAAATGCAATTTTTATTTTGTTTTATTTAAATTAATTTTAACTTTAGTTTTTTTAGGAACATATGTAGCTAATGGATTTGTACCTTTAACTTTTACTTCTAATTCATGCTGACCCTCAGCTAATCCTTTAAGATCTACATAAGCAGTAATATTGGAAGCATTAATACTATCAATAACGTTTTTAGCACCTTTAACTTCTACTTCTATTACTCCATTATCTTCATCGATTGGCTGAGCCACTAAACCATCTGCAACATTAATACCTGTTATATTAACCGAAAATACATTTGATTTAGAAGCAACATCTGTAATATTTAATTTTATTTTTACCGTATTTGCACTCATCGACCTAACTCCAGTTGGTTTTGGAATATCAACATCAATAGTTGAATTATTACTAAGCGAACTAACATCTACATTAATATTTATGTCATTAATATCTTTAATAACTTTATTAGGCCCATAAATAGTTATTTTATTTGTTGAGAATGAATAAGAACTAATAGCTTTTCCAAATGGCATATTACCAGTTGGTACAAAATTTAAATTAACTTCTTTACTTGGTGAGGAAATTTCAATATCAGCACTAATAGTTTCAGGAACAAATTCAACATCTACAACATTTCCAGATTTATCATAAGCTTTTAAATTAACGTTATCTATAGTCTGTGTTCCAACAGCAGTTGTAGGAAGATCTGAGACATCAATTAAAGCTTTAACTGTAGCAACTTGATCAATTTTATATTGTGGTCCTCTAATAGTAACTTCATCTGTATTTAATTTTACATTATCAATAACATACTTATAGTCTAGCTTTTCCTCATTTAATACATCATAAGTTAGTGTCTTACTATCAGAAACTTTTTCATATATAATTACTGTTGCAACTGAAGGATTAACACTATATTCTATTCCTGATAATCCTTGTTCATATTCTATATTAACTTTATGTGTTCCAGGCTGTAATCCTGTTAAATCAACTACCACATTATGATTTGCAGATTGTTTAGCAATATATAAATCTGCTTTACTACCAATTAAAGTAACATCAACTGTCTCTGGTAGTCCTTCAACTACATAAGCTTCCTCATTATAAATAACATTAACTGATTGATTTTTAAATACCTCTGCACTACTATCCGTAAATTTAATTAATTTTTGATCGACCGCAATAAAAATTGCTAAAGATAAAAACAAAGATATAAATAATAAAACCGTTGGTTTAGTTAACATTATTTCAAATCTCTTATTGGATTTATCCCTATTACCAGTAATTTTTAATATTAATTTAGTTATTGGTACAACAATTATTTTATCAATTATTTTTGCAATACCTCTAAAAAACTTCTTAATTTTCTTCACTTGACTCATCCTCCTCAATTATAATAGATTTTTTTGGACCTAATTCCTCAAGTAAAGTTACTTTAACCTCATCTATAGTCAAATTATAACGTAATTCACCATTAATAGCCATAGATAAACGTCCTGTCTCTTCAGATACAACTAGTGAAATACAATCTGTATTCTCTGAAATTCCTAAAGCTGCACGATGTCTAGTTCCAAGACGTTTACTAATTCTGGCATTATCACTAGTAGGGAAAACGGCACAAGCGCTTGTTATTTGATCGCCTTGAATAATTACTCCACCATCATGCAAAGGATTGTTAGGGAAAAAGATAGACTGTAATAAAGCACTAGATACATTAGCATAAATTTTCTGTGATTTTTGGATATAATCATTTAAACTATTATCTCTTTCAATAACTATTAATGCTCCAGTTCTAGTTTTTCTTAAATTATCCATAGCATTTACTATTTCATAAACTACTCTTTCACGTTCATCAACAGATAATACCTTATGTCTGCCTAGTAATTGACTACGGCCTATATGTTCGAGTACATTTCTGATTTCTGGTTGAAATATAACAATCAAAGCCAAAATACCCCAATCAATTACATAATCTAGCAAATAACCAATAGTTACCAAATTTAAAATATCACTAACAAACTTCAAAATTAAAACTAATATTATTCCCTTAAATAACATAGCCATCTTAACATTTTTGCTTAGACTTTTTAATATATAATACAAAACCAGCCAAACTAATAATAAATCTATAATGTTTTTTGCTAATCCAACAATGGAATCAAATGTCATATAACTCCTCCTATTCTTTAACCATATTAAACATTATATCATAACTTCACAAAAAAATAAATTAGTATCATCAAAAAAGCAAAATATAATTTTGAAAATGTAAATTAAAACATTAATAAATTTTAAATACACCTTTCTTTTAAAAAAGCTTTACAATGAAATTTCCCAATTATTTTATAGATACACATTTAAAAGATTTTTATAATAATTTACGTTTGTAAAAATCTATGATATAATTGCTAAAGGAGGCGCTGTGTGTTATATAAATTATCATTTACATTCTTAATTTTCATAATATATTCAATAATGGGTTGGATTATGGAAACAATTTTAATGAAATTTTTAACTAAAAAATTTACCAACAGGGGATTTCTTAT
>CANPWK010000068.1 GCA_947584105.1 uncultured Bacilli bacterium | reverse complement strand
TATTTGTTACTAACTTTTCATCACACTGTAAGTTGCATTTAACCTTAAAAAGTTGCGTTTACTTTAAAATTTGAGCATAAATAGTTTTATTTTGCAAATTCAGATTTTCAACAACTATTTTTAATTCATCATATTCAAGTGAATCAATAAATGCAAATTCATCAGTTATAACTTTTCCATAATTAATTACATTACTCATAATTTTATTATTTAAAGCATATATACTATCACTTTTATATATAACTGAACTCTTTTTTACCTTCTTTTTACGATTAAAATCGTTCTTTTCAATATTTTTATTTTTCAATTCTTCTTCTATTTTTTCTATCACTTCATCAATATATTCTGTTTCAGCCATTATCATTACTAATAAATGTTTATCCGTATTTAAAACAGTAATATCTAAATCCATAGTAATTAAATTATCCTGTTTTAATTGTTCATTAAATTCCGAAACTGAACCAAATTTAATATTAAAAAACATAGAAACATAAGTTTTAAATTTATTAATATCTAATTTAGAATTATTCTTAATTTTATAACCTATGCTAAACTTTCTAATTTCAATATCCATCTCAGTCTTATCTTGCTCTAGTTCAACATAATCAGGTTCATTATATTGCTTTAATTTAATTTCTTTAGCAGGTTTAAAATTCTTTTTTTCTTGATTGGCTTTTACTAAAGATATAACATCTTTATAATCTACATTACCTGTAACAACTAAAAACATATTAGTTGGATGATAAAAAGTATTATAACAAGTATACAAATCTTCTTTTGTTATTTTTTTTATACTAGATATATTTCCTGCTATTGGATACTTTATAGGATGTTTTATAAAGGCATTATATAATACTCTATCATAAAGTTTCCAATATGGACTATCATCATACATTCTTATTTCTTGCTCAATGATACCTTTTTCTTTTTCTACATTTTCATCTGTAAAATAAGGATCTTGAACATAATCTAAAAGGAAATTTAAATTTTCTTCTAAAAAGTTAGTTCCACTAAAAAGATATGTAGTTTTAAAATTAGAAGTATTGGCATTAGCATCACTACCACGTTCTGAATAAAATGTAAATGGATCAATGCCATTTTTTTGTTCAAATACTTTATGCTCCAAAAAATGAGCAACCCCAAGTGGAAATTTAGTCATTTTATCTCTATCATAAGGTACAAATTCTGAATGAATTGATCCAAACTTAGTAGAAAATGTTACATATGTACTATTAACATTATCTTTAGGAATAATATATATTTCAAGACCATTATCTAATTTTTCATAATATAAATCTAAATCCATTTTTACTAATTTTTGTTTCATCTAATCACCACCTTGCAGTAAGTAAATAGCATCTAAGTGAACTTTCAAAGCAAATTTAGTAACATCTTTTTTCGAAACTTTACTTATTTTTTTTATTCTATTAATAATATCATCACTCTTGAGATATTCCATTCCTGTATACATACTCAATAAGTTTTGAGGATTATCTTCTAATTCTTTAATTGAGTTAATATATGTAACTTTAGCTTTCATAATATCTTCATCAGAAAAATTACCAGATTGCATATATTTTAAATTCTTCTTGATTAATGAAACAGTTTTCTTAAAATTATCTTTATCTATTCCAGCAGTTACAATTAAAGCATTATTTAAAGGCATCCCACTAGCAGATATAGAATAACATAAAGAATTTTTCTCTCTTACATCTTTAAATAATTTTGAATCTGGTCCACCACCAAAAATATATGAAAAAACATTAAGTACATATCTTCTTTCAAATTCTGTTGTTTTACTTAATTTAAAACCCATTGCTAATTGACTTTGAGATATATCTTTTACCTCACAAACTGTTTTAGGTAATAACCTATTTCTATGCATACTAATAAAATGACTTTCACTTTTTTTCTTAATAGTTTTTATCTTTATTTTATCATTAATAATTTTTCTAATTTTAGGTTCGCTTACATTTCCTATTACGAAAATATCCAAAATATCTTTTTTTAATAAATTTTTATAATAATTATACAATTTAGTGGAAGTTATTTTTTGTAAATCTTCTAACGTTCCACAACTACGATAAGAATGCATAGAATTAGGACTCATAATTTCTAATAATCTAGTTTTACTATATAAGTTATCATTCTCTTTTAAAGCTTTAATATTTTCTTCTAATCTCTTATAAGCTAAATCAAAACTTTTTTTAGCAAATCTAGTATCATTTCTAGTAGTTTCTATTAATGGGTGAAATAGAATCTCACAAATAAAATCAATTGAATTTAATAAATTACCCTCTTCTGTATATTCATCATTCAAAAAAGTAATATCAAAAGACATAACATTATATTTACCAGAAATATAATTAGTTGCTTGATACGTTAGTTCATATAAATCTTCCGTTGCAATTTCCATCATTCTTTTAGATGGATATTTTTGACAAGATTCACATAATACATTAATAAGTAAATTACGATAGGTAATTTCTGTTTTATCTAATTTATTTTTAAAATTTATTTGTACAGTTACTGTCTTAAATTTTTTAGTTTTAATAATATGTAAATTAAAGGTTTGATTTTCAATTTTACGATATTTCATAATTCACCTCTTTTATTATAACTACAACTTAATTCATCATTATTATAACATGCATCAATTTATTAGTAAATAGAAAAAAAGTAGCCGAACATATCGGCTAAACATTACCTATAACTAATACTTACCTGTTTATTTAAAACCATTCGGTATTAAAGTAGTCTGTATTTATACTATCGG
This sequence comes from uncultured Bacilli bacterium, assembly GCA_947584105.1. Lineage (GTDB taxonomy): Bacteria > Bacillota_I > Bacilli_A > RF39 > UBA660 > RUG12438. Next base: position 3,080 of record CANPWK010000068.1, on the reverse strand, counting down.
TAATAAATAGTACATTTATATTATAAATCATTCTTTATTATTTATACTATATTTTTTATTATTATAAGTTCTTACATTAATAGCAATACCAATAACTAAAATAAAAGATAAAATATAAATCCATACCATTAAAACAATTATATTAGCAATATTGCCATAAAATACATCATAGTGACTAAAATTAGCTATATAAAAAGAAAATATTGCGGTTGCAATAGTCCATCCTAAAGTTGTAAATATTGCTCCTTTATTAGTAGTACTACTATAAATTTTACTATCTGGTGCTAATACATAAATAGTTTTCACAATAACAAATATTATTATCATAGCAATAGGCCATTTAATAAATGCAAATATATAATATAGAATATTATTAATTGGCTTATAAGTGATTGTTTCTAAAATAATTTTAAAAAGCTGATTACCATAAGTAAGAAATGACAATAAAAATAAAAATATTAAAATTAATAATAAAATTAAAAATAATGATTTAATACGACGTTTTATATAACCAGAGTTTTGAATTTCATATAAAGAATTACTGGCTAAAATTAAAGCATGTGCTCCATTGCTAGCAATAAAGAATGCTATTATAGTAGAAATTATAATATTACTACTAAAACTATTATTTAAAATATATGGTACAAAAATACTACTTAAACTATTTGGTAATACTCCTTCTAATGAAGCTACTAAATTATCTATTGGTAATGAAAAATATGAAGCTAACATGCCTGTTAAACTTAAAATTGGAAAAATAGATAAAACAATAAAAAAGGCTAAATTTCCAGGTAAAAATACCATAGATGGTTCATTGATAATGTTATATAAAGCTTTTAAAATCGATTTAATTCTACTCATAATTATCATCCAACAATATGAATTAGTTCATTTGCAATTTCTTCTAATGCCTTACCTATTTCTTTTTTTGACTTATAATCTTTTTCATTCATTTGATAATATTTTTTATCTTTCATCTCTTTAACTCGTTTAGATACAATATTTACTAATAAATATTTAGATCCTACTTGTGTTAATAATTTATCAATTGAAGGATATATCATAACTTGACCTCCTATTCTTAATATAAGAATAACGAATATTTATATAAATTTCAAGATATTTTTAAAAACTTTACATTATTTGACATCTTCAATCATACCATATATTGTTTTATCTTTATTATTATATGTCTTATCAAAAGTAAAACATTCTTTAAAATCATTTAAATCTATACTTTTTTTATTTTTATATATTCTTCCTAAAACCTCACCCTTAGTTACAAAATCTCCAACTTTTTTAGAAAGGACAATTCCTACAGAATGATCAATTATATCATCACTGTTTAATCTTAAAGCTCCCAATTCTAAAACTAATTTACCTATTTTATCAGCGTCAATACCTATAATATACCCAGTTTCATCACTAATAACAGCTTCAATGTCATTAGCAACTTCAATATTTTTAATATCACCATTTTGTCTTGCCACAAATTCTAAAAATTTATTATAAGCTTTTTTATTTTGAATACTTTGATAAGCTTCATTAAAAGCTGACTTTAAATCAATATTCTTAGCTTTACTTATTATAATAGAAGCTATTGAATATACCACTTCCATTAAATCCTTAGCACCATTACCATTTAAAGCATCAATACTTTCCTTAATTTCCAAACCATTACCAATAGCATATCCTAACGGTTGATTCATATTAGTTAATATGCAGCTAACGTTTTTTTGATAATGCTTACCAATATTAATTAAAACATGTGCTAACTTAATAGCTTCTTTTTTAGTTTTTATTAATGCTCCCGCACCAATTTTTATATCAATTACAATAAAATCAGCATTACTAGCAAGTTTTTTTGACATAATGCTAGAAGCTATAAGCGGAATTGATGATACAGTAGCTGTAACATCTCTTAGAGCATATATTTTCTTATCAGCTATATCTAAATTACTACTAGGACTAGCTATTGCTAAATTAATTTCATTTACTTGATTCATAAAATCAGTATTACTAAGGTTAACATTAAAATTTTTAATACTTTCTAATTTATCAATAGTTCCACCAGTATACCCTAAGCTTCTCCCACTCATCTTTGCAACTTTAATATTTAATGAGGCTAGAAGTGGAGCTAAAATTAATGTTACTTTATCTCCAATACCACCAGTTGAATGTTTGTCAACAATTAAACCATCAATGCCTGAAAAATCCAGCCTATCACCACTTTTTAGCATAGCATCAGTCAAAAATAATGTTTCATCAAAATTCATACCATTAATAGTAATAGCCATTAAAAGAGCACTCATTTGATAATCTTTAATTTCATCTTTTATAAAACTATTAATAACATAATTAATTTCTTCTTTTGACAAAACATCATTTAATCTTTTCTTATTTATTATTTCAATTATATTCATAATATTCCCCTATTTCTCTTCTTTTAATATTTTTTTGATTCCCCACCAAGACAACAAAGCACATTTTTTTCGGTTAGGTTGTTTTCCTATATCATTATAAACAATTGCTTCTTCTATAATATTTTCATCAAATTCCTTTTCATCTATCATATATTCATAATTTTTTAATATCTCTAATGCCTCTTTTTTAGTTTTACCTAAAAGTGTTGAAATCATTACCGAAGTAGCACTAGTACATATAGCACAAGCTTCCCCATCAAACCTAATATCAGTAATTATATCATCTTCTATTTTAACCATTAAATTAATCTCATCAATACAACTTTCATTATTCATATTAATATATATATAACTATCATCTTTAATCAGACCTTTATTTTTAGGATTCTGATAATTCTCAAGAATTATAGTTCTTTTTAAATTATTATCCATAATATCACCATACTAATTATATAATATAATAATTTAAAAAACAAGATTATCTAATCTTATTTAATCTTGCTTTTTTTTATAATTAAGCTAACTACTATTGTAGCTATCACTACTAAAACAATTCCAATCACTACTATAAATATAGGATTTTTTAGTAGCGTATCTGGAATACTTACTTTATTATTTGTGTAATTATCTTTATCATTATTTTCAATGCTTTTATCG
>CANPWK010000067.1 GCA_947584105.1 uncultured Bacilli bacterium | reverse complement strand
GAATTATATTCAAAGATTACAAGAATTAGAAGGAATTGCAAATAATATTGAAGGTGTTGATAAATCATTTGCTATGCAAGCGGGAAGAGAACTTAGGGTAGTTGTAAAACCTGAAGAAGTAAATGATAATAATGCTCATAAAATAGCTCGTGATATTAAAACTCAAATAGAGGATAATTTACAATATCCTGGGACTATTAAAGTTACAGTTATCAGAGAAACCAGAGCAATAGAAGAAGCAAAATAATAAAAAGATAGAAAATGATAGAGATTTATCTTTGCTCATTTTCTATCTTTTTTATTCCTTGATAAGTGTTTCTTATTTTTAATTCCTTATCTATGCCATTTAAAATGTCTATTTTATTTAATATCCATTTAGGGGCAATTAGTTGTTCTTTTAATGGATCACCTGTTAATCTATGAATAACAATATTTTCATTTAAATATTCTAGTTGATCACATACAATGTCAATATATTCTTCGTTGGATAATATTTTAAATGGCTTAGTTTTATACATTGATTCTAGCTTAGTACCTTTAACAATAGATAGCATATGAATTTTTATACCTTGAATATCTAACTTGTTTAAATATCTAATTGTGTCAATCATCATTTCTTTAGTTTCATATGGTAAACCGTTAATAATATGTACTACAACATCAATGTTTCTTTTTCTTAACTTTTGGATAGTATGACATCTATTAATTAGAATAGAGGTTTTTTCATGAATTGTTTGAAGGCCAAGTTCAATAGTTAAATATGTTTTTTTATTTAGTTCTTCTAAATAGTTTAATACATCATCATCAATTGCATCAGCTCTTGTAGCTATACTTAGTCCAATGACATCTTTTTGTTTTAATATTAATTCGTATTTTTCTTTTAAAACTTCTACTTTATCGTATGTATTAGTATTAGCCTGAAAATATCCGATTAATTTACTGTTTGGCCATTTGTGTAACATTATTTGTTTTTTTTCTTCAAATTGTTCTAATAAAGTTTTTTTCTTATTAGAATCACTACTACCATTCAAACAATAAATGCATCCACCAAATCCTACTTTACCATCAATATTAGGGCAAGTAAAATTACCATCTAGATTTATTTTGGCAACTTTAGAATTAAATTTTGTTTTATAATAATAATCAAGAGTATAATATCTTTTATTTGTATTGGAGTATTTAAACATATTTTTTCCTTTCTAAAGTATTTAAATATTTGCTATTAAGAATTTATATGTAGGAACAATACTAATAATTGATTTTACAAATTCTTATTTATCATTATATCAAATATTTAAAAATTTTAAAATGTTTGATATAATATGATTGGTGTATGAATATGAATTATGAATTAGATGGTAATATGTATGAAGTAATTATCACTAAGAAAAAAAATAAGAATACATATATAAAAGTTAAAGAAGATATGAAAATATATGTTACTACTAATTTTTTAGCTACTAAGAATTATATAAAGAAATTGCTTGAAGAAAATGAAAACAGTTTAAGAAAAATGATTCAAACAATGTGTAAAAGAAATGAAAAAAACAATTTATTCTTTTATTTAGGTAATACTTATGATATAATCATGGTATCAACAATAAAAAATGTCGAAATAGATGTAGATAATAATATCATATATGTAAAAGATAAGACTAATTTGGATAAATGGTATAATAATCAAATTAAAAATGTTTTTTTCGAACGTTTTATTTATAATTTTAATAAATTCAAAGAATGTAATAAACTTCCTAAATTAAGAATTAGAAAAATGAAAACTAGATGGGGTGTTTATAACCGTGCAAACCATACTGTTACATTAAATAGTGAATTAATTAAATATGATATGCAAGATTTAGATTATGTTATAATTCATGAATTATGTCATATTATTCATTTTGATCATTCGAAAGATTTTTGGAATTTAGTTAGTTTATATTGTTCTAATTATAAACAGATAAGAAAAGATTTAAAGGAGTAAGCTATGAATAAAAAAATATATTTAAAATTATTAATTGTCTTTGTTTGTTTTATTTCTTTTAGCGTTAATGTAAGTGCCAAAACATTAGCACAATTTAAAAAGGAATTGAGTGATGCTGAGGCAAAATATAGTAAAAATCAATCTGATAAACATCAAACGGAAGAAGAGATAAGTGCAACAAAAGCTAAGATTAATTCTATTACTAATGAAAAACATAAAATAAGTGCTGATGTAGAAAATTTAAATAAAGAAATTACTCAATTAGCTGATGATATAAAGAAAATGAAAGGTGAAATAAATGAGCTTATTCACTATTATCAACTATCTTCATCAGGATCATTGTATTTAGAATATGTTTTTAATGCTTCAAATTTTACTGATTTTATTTATCGATTAGCTATTTCAGAACAGCTTAGTGAATATAGAGAAAAAACAATTGATGAATATAATAATTTGGTTGAAAAAAATAAAAATAAATTATCAGAATTAGCTACTAAACAAGCATCTTTAAATAAGCTAGAAAGTGAATTATCTGTTGAATTAGGCAAGTTAGATGAAGATTTATCTGAAATTGCTGAAGTTAGTATTGATATTAAAAAGGAAATTTCTGAATTAAAATCACAAATCAATACATATCAAAATAAATATAAATGTAAAGATAATGAAGAAATATCTAATTGTATAGCTAGAAATAATAACAGTTCTAGTGGAGGGTCTAGTGGCAATATAGGAGCTCCTTCAGCTAATGGTTTTTATAGACCTGTTACTGCTGGTAGAATTAATGCTAATTTTGGTTATACAGATTATTATGGATCATTTCATGATGGTATGGATATTGGTGTATCACATGGTACTACGGTATATTCTATTGCTAATGGATATGTTGCTAGAATATCATATAAACAAAGCTGTGGAGGAAATATGATATATATAGTTCATAATGTAGGTGGTAAAAAATATACATCTGGTTATTTCCATTTAGCATCTATTAATGTTAGTGTAGGACAAGTGGTAACACCAAATACTGTAATTGGTTATTCAGGTGGAGCACCTAGTATTGAGACTTGGGATAGGTGTTCAACTGGAGCCCATTTACATTTGCAATTAGGTACGGGAGCATATATGAGTGATTATTTCTTCTATTCTAATTATGCAGCTAGAAAATTTGATCCAAGACAGTTGATTAATTTCCCAGCTATGGGTTCATATTTCTCTGGAAGATAATTATCGACAAAAATATAAAATCACTACTATTATAATAATAGTGGTGATTTTTTTATGAAAGTAAAATTATTTGATGAATCGCATGAATTAGATTTAGAAGCTAACGTAAATAAATTTTTAAGTGATTTTGAAGGAGAGATAATTGATATAAAATATCAAGTGGCGTTATCAGTTTATCGTGAGGAACAGATTTTTTGTTTTTCTTGTATGATTATATATACTTAAAAATTGTATAAAAAATTATTATTTTAACAATATATACATAGAATATAAAAGGAGAGGATAATATGTTTAATAATTTTACGGAAGATGCTAGAAAGATACTTATTAATGCCAAAATAGAAATGCAAAAATTAAAGCATCCTTATGTAGGGAGTGAACATTTTTTATTAGCCTTACTTAAAAATAAAAATGATATATCAGAACAATTAAAATATTATAAGTTAAATTATGATGATTTTAGAAAACAAGTAATTGATATTGTTGGTATGGGGAGTAAAAGTAATGATTGTTTCTTATATACACCTCTTCTTAAAAGAGTAATGGAAACTGCTATGATTGATAGTAGAGAAAATAATAATGGAACAGTAACCATAAATCATTTATTTTCAGCCCTATTAGAAGAGGGTGAAGGAATTGCTATTAGAATAATGCTTGGTATGGGAATCGATTTAGATGAAATGTATAAAGAGTTTTCCTGTAAACTTGTACATACTAAAAAAAGTAAGAATTTAATAATAGATGAAATTGGTGTTGATTTAACCAAAAAAGCATTAGAAGGTAATTTAGATCCTGTAGTTGGTAGGGATGATGAAATTAAAAGAATTTTAGAAATTTTATCTAGGAGAAAAAAGAATAATCCTTTATTAATAGGGGAAGCTGGAGTTGGTAAGACTGCTATTATTGAAGAACTTAGTAGATTAATTTCTATAGGAGAAGTACCTAGAAATTTAAAAAATAAAAGAATTGTTAGTGTTGATATGGCATCAACAGTTGCTGGTACAAAATATCGTGGAGAGTTTGAAGAAAGAATTAATAAAATTTTAGAGGAATTAGAGGAAAATGATGATGTAATTTTATTTATTGATGAGATACATACAATTGTTGGGGCAGGTGGGGCAGAAGGAGCAATTGATGCATCAAATATATTTAAGCCTGCTTTAGCCCGTAATAAAATGCGCTTAATAGGTGCTACTACTATAGATGAATATAAAAAATATATAGATGAAGATAGAGCATTAGAAAGAAGATTTCAGAAGGTTTATATTAATGAACCAAATAATATAACATTAAAACAAATTTTGCTAAAATTAAAAGATACTTATGAAAATTTTCATCATGTGTTTATATCTGATGAAATGATAGATTTAATTATAGATTTATCAAATAAATATATATATGATCGTAAACAACCTGATAAAGCAATTGATATATTAGATGAAGTTTGTGCACATGTTAGTTTAAAAGAAAATAAACAAATAAAAAAATATAATATTTTAAATAAAGAATTAAAAGATATTATAACTAAAAAAAAGCAATCAATATTAAATAATGATTTTAAAACAGCTACTAATTATAAGAAACAAGAAAATAAATTGATGGATCAAATTAATAATTTAGAGCTAAATTTATATAGTAAGAATAATAATCATCATATAAAAAATAGTGATATTATTGAAGTTATAAGTAGAAAAGCTAATATTCCAATTAATAAATTAAATAATAAAGATTTAAAAGATGTAAGGAAACTAGAAAAAGTATTAAAAAATAAAATATATGGTCAAAATGAAGCAATATTGCAGCTTATAAATATTTATAAACAAATAAAATTAGGATTTAAAGATGATAATTGTTATTCATTTTTGTTTGCAGGTTCTAGTGGAGTAGGTAAAACTATGCTTGCCAAAACATTTGCTAAATTTTTATCTAGAAATATTATTAAATTAGATATGAGTGAATATAGTGAACCACATTCTATTAGTAAAATTATTGGTTCGCCAGCTGGTTATATAGGATATAATGATAATAAAAATATTTTAGAAAAAATAAAAAATAATCCTTTTTCAATTATAATATTAGATGAACTTGAAAAAGCTCATAGTAATATTATTAATTTATTTTTTCAAGTATTAGATGAGGGAATAATTAAGGATGCTAGTGGAAATATAGTTAACTTAAAAAATAGTATTATTATTATGACTACTAATGTTGGTTTTGAACATAATAAAATTGGATTTGGTAATAGCCAAAGTATTCAAAAAATAAAAGATGTATTTGGAATACCATTTATTAATAGAATTGATAATATTATTAATTTTAATATGCTTGATTCTGAAATAATTGAAAAAATTATTAGAAAACAACTTATAAATTTAAAAAATAAATATAAAGATAAAAAGATCACAATATCTAAAAATGTTATCAAAGATATTATTAGTGAATGTAATTATAAAGAATATGGTGCTAGAAAAATAGATAAAATAATAAAACAGCATATAGAATCAGAAATTGTTGATAGTATTATTAATGACAAGGATGAAATAACAATTAAAGAATTAAAAGAAAAACAGATTAGTTAAATAAGTTATTGTCATATATGAATAAATTCCTTTGTTAATCAAAATTTGATGAAATAAGGAAATAAAGAGATGTAAAAAAAAGTGAAC
>CANPWK010000066.1 GCA_947584105.1 uncultured Bacilli bacterium | reverse complement strand
ATACAGTTGCTTGGGCACCAAATTTTGATTATCGTTTTTTAGAACCTACTGTGTTACCAGCTAAATTTCCTAATTTATTGGTTAATGGCACTAATGGTATTAGTGCTGGGTATGCAACAAATATTCCACCACATAATTTAGGAGAAGTAATAGATGCAACTATAAAAAGAATTGATAGTCCAAATTGTCGATTAGATACAATTTTAGATATAGTTAAAGGGCCAGACTTTCCAACCGGTGGCATTGTTGAAGGTAAAAAAGGGATTATTGATGCTTTTACTAGCGGTCGAGGTAAAGTCGTTGTAAGATCTAAGTGCAAGTTTGTTAAAGAAAAATCGAAAGAACAAATAATTATTTCGGAAATACCTTTTGAAGTTAATAAGGCTCAATTAGTAGCTAAAATAGATTCTATTAGAATTGATAAGAAAATAGATGGAATAGCTGAAGTTAGAGATGAAACCGATAGAGATGGTCTTAGAATTGTTATTGATTTAAAATCTGGGGCTAATAAAGAGATGGTTTTAAACTATTTATATAAAAATACTGACTTACAGGTATCTTACTCTTACAATATGGTTGCAATCGTTAATCGTCGACCAATGACATTAGGCATATTAGAATTATTAGATGCTTATATTGCTCATCAAAAGGAAGTATTAATAAAAAGAACTAAATTTGATTTAAATGCCTATCAAAAAAGACTTCATATAGTAGAAGGATTTTTGAAAATGATCTCTATTTTAGATAAGGTCATAAAAGTAATTCGTGCTAGTAAAAATAAAGTTGATGCTAAAGATAATTTAGTTAAAGAATTTGATTTTACAGAAAAGCAGGCAGAGGCTATTGTTACTTTACAACTTTATAGATTAACTAATACTGATGTGGTCGCTTTAGAAGAAGAAAAAGAAAAATTAGAAAAATTTATATCTGCTTTAAATCAAATTTTACAAGATGAAAATAAATTACATGAAGTAATGAAACATGAATTAAGAAAGATAAAAAAAGAGTATGCAACTGAGCGTAAAACTGAAATTCGTGATGAAATTTTAGATATAAAAATAGATACAACAGAAATGATACCAAAAGAAGATTGTATAGTGATGGTAACTAGTGAAGGTTATGTAAAAAGAACCTCTTTAAGAAGTTATCAAGCTAGTGATAATAATCCAGTTCTTAAAGATTTAGATTATTGTTTAGGTATTTATCAATTAAATACTTTAGATACTATTTTAATATTTACTAATTTAGGAAATTATCTATATTTACCAGTATATGAACTTCCAGATTTAAAATGGAAAGATTTAGGTAAACATGTTAGTAATATAATTAAGCTAGATGCTGAGGAAAAAATAATTGATATTATACCAGTTACTGATTTTAGTGAACAAAAATTTATTACAACATTTACTAAAAACGGAATGATAAAAAGAACCGCTTTACAAGATTTTAAAGTTACTCGTTATAATAAACCAATTTTATCAATGAAATTAAAAGGTGATGATAGAGTAGTTAGTGTTAGTGATAAAGATGGAGATATCTTTATTACTACTAAGAATGGTTATGGATTAAGATTTAATATTGATGAAGTTGGAATTGTTGGATTGAAAACAAGTGGTGTTAAAGCAATATCTTTAAAAAATGATTATGTAGTTAGTGGTAATATTTGTGCTGATGCAGATTATGTTTCTGTATTTACTGATAAGGGAACTGCTAAGAGAATAAAAATAACTGAATTTGATAAGATTTCAAGAGCTAGAAAAGGTGTTTTAATTATAAGAGATGTTAAAACCAATCCATATCATATTTTAAATAGTTTTATTGTTTCAAATAAATGTACATTTGGAATTAAACTTAAAGATGAAATAGAATATAAAAAACTTACTGATTTACCAATTTTAGATCGCTATTCAACTGGTAGTAATATATCTAAAAAAGATATATTAGAAGTATTTGTGGAACAAAAGTTATTAAATCCTAATGATATAGAAGTTAGCGAAAATATTCAATTAGATGAAGTTGATGACAAAATTATGACTATTGATGATTTTTTAGATAATATTAATCAATAGTATGAATTTGCTAAAATTAAAATAATATAATATAATTATTAAATAGTTGGTATTTTTAAGGAGGACTTATGAAAATTCCATTAAGATTTCAGATGACAGAAAACGATAGTGGTAAAACAACATTATTAAATACAATAAGCTATTTATTTGATAGAGAAAATACAGATAATGATTTAATAAAAAATATTTATGAACATTCCATAAATGAGAGTAATCTTTTTAAAGAGCAAGAAACTATATGTAATTATGGTAAAAAGCTATTAAATAAGAAGAAATATAATTTAGAATTAAATTATTTAGTTGGAGAAGAAGTAAATCTTAAAGCTTTTAAAAGCTTATGTAAACAGGAATTTTGCATGATTGTTCATGTTTATTTAAATGGTAAAGGCCATTATTGTTTAGTAACTGATATTGATAATAATTATATATATATGTTTGATCCATACTATTTAGATGAAATCTATTTTGATGAAGAGAGAATGGTAGAAATTATTTTAGATAATCCTTTCGAATTTAATCGTAAAGTAAATTTAAAGAGATTTAATAGTATGAATATGAGTGATTTTGCATTAGGGCCAGTAGATCATAGAGAATGCTTAATTATAAAAAAGATAGATAATTAATGTTATAAAAAAATCAAAGGTAATTAAATACCTTTGACTTTTTTAATTTTCTAAATATTTTTTTATAACTTCAGTTACCTTATGATATCCTAAGTCGGTTAGATGTATTCCTTCTTTAGTATAAGCCTGTTTTAAATTTCCATCTTTATCTATAAGGCTATCGAATACATTAATATAAGTAATATTTTCTATATTACATAATTTTTTAATTTTTTTGTTAAGTTCCTGAACCCTTTTATTATTAACTTCTTGATTTTGAATCATCCCATAATTAGGATCAATTGTTCTATTTACAGGATAAATAGATTCAATATAGATGTTAGCATTCTTTCTATTTTGTTTAATACCTTTAATAATAATTTTAATATTATTTAATATTTCATTATCACTTTTATTATGATTTATATCGTTAATTCCTATTAATATAAAAACTTTAGAAGGATTATAATCATATAAATCAATATCTATTCGATTTATTAAATCTTCGGTGATATCTCCTCCAACTCCACTATTAACTACTTTATACTGATCAAAAAATTCTTTGACATTATAACCAGCTGTAATAGAATCACCGAAAAATACGACATTTTCATCTTGAATTTTCAATGAATGAATTTTATTATTATAATAAATATTTAACAGTATAGATAATAAAGCTAAAATCATTAATAAAGAAGCAATAATAATTAATAATATTTTTTTTGTTTTCGACATAAAAATCACCACGGCTAATATTATAATACAAAAAGTAAGAAAAATAAATAAAAAATGTTAAACTTGCGAAAGAAATTGTTATATAGTATAATAAAAACGAGGTTAAATATGAAACAAGTATTAATTATTCATAATCCAAATAGTGGGAAAAAAAAGAATGTTTATGAAATGCTAAAAAAATCTGAACCGTTATTTGACCAGTTTGGATATAAATGTAGTTATATTCAAACTAAGTATAAAGGTCATGCAAAAGAAATTGTTCAATATTTAATGGATGTTGATTTAGTTATTTCTGTTGGTGGAGATGGTACGTTTAATGAAGTTGTATCTGGTAATTTAAAACGAACAAAACCATTAGTACTTTCTCATATACCAGTGGGTACAACTAATGATTTAAAAAGTTTATTTGGGCTTGGAAAAGACATTTACAAAAACATTAAGCTTATTTTGGATGGAGAAAATAAGCAAATTGATGTATGCTTGCTTAATGGGCAACCTTTCGTTTATGTAGCTGGATTTGGTAAATTTATTAATTTATCATATGAAACACCACGTAGTAAGAAATCTAGATTTGGTTATTTAGCATACGTAGTGGGTGCAATTAAGGATTTTTTTAAAAAATTTAATATGTATCAAATTGAATATGAAATAGATGGCAAAAAATATTCTGGTACTTATTCTTTGGGAATTATTTCAAATGCGAATAGGATTGCAGGTATAAAATCTTTTTATAAAGATGTAAAATTAGATGATAAAACTTTTGAAGTCTTATTATGTTCAATTAATAAGCGAAGAACACTTTTAAAAAGTTTAGTTAATTTAGGAATCTATGATGTTACCAAAGTTAATGGGATTGACATTTATCGAACTAATAATTTAAAAATTAAATTTATAACTAAACTAAAAAAGCCATGGACTTTAGATGGTGAAAGATATGTAAATAAAACAGATTCCTATGAAGTAACAATGAATAGTAATATAAAATTTAGAATCTCTAAAAAAGCTATCGAGAAAAATTGTATTAGATAAAATATATTAAAAAATTATCTAAATTTATTCATTATTCAAAGGATAATTTTAAAAAAAATAGTTTGCAAATTAATTTTGCAAACTATTTTCTAGTTCTTTAATTTCTGAAAAAGACTTTAATTTTTAAAACTTAACTTAAAACTTAAGTTAAAAAATAATTGAATTTTAAACTTTTATTTTATATAATGATAATGATAATAGAACTTAAAAGTATAGATAAAATATACAATTCTAAGTGAAATACAATTATAAAGAAAAAAATATTGATTAAAATAAAAATAAACGTGAACACATAAGTGTTACACGTTTTTATATAATCAAGATAATATGATTTGGTTAAAATAATACTTTATTGTTCTAAAGCTTTGTTTTTCAATATCTTATAAATAATTAAAATAATTATCATTGATATTAATGTACTTATAGATACAATATAACTATATTTTACAAATTTATTGATTATATCTAATATATAATCATAATTTTGATTAACTTTACAAATTACTGGTAAGGAAATTAATGCAGTTATTATATTAGTAATAATTGATGAAATCAATATAGTTACAGCACTATACTTTATCCATTTTAATTGTTTCCATTTTAAAAGTAGTATCAGTAATATAGAAATAATTAAAGTTATAATTAAATATGCCAATAATTTATTACCTAATATAAAACGGATATTTTCAATAAATTCTTTATGTTCAGGATTAATTTTATCATCAATGGCATTGGTATTAGGTATTATATCCTGATATTCAGTTATTTTATTATTTACAATATTTAAAAGATTAGTTTTTTCTTGCTCATTTATTTTATAATAACCACTTTCATTAATGTTAATTATTGCACTATTGATAGCTTCAGTTATATTTTCATTTGAAATAATTTTTTTATTTTCACCTGTAATAGCATAATCCATAATATTTTCTGTAATATTTCCAATTACATTTTTTACTTCTTTGTTATCCATTATTTGGATAATTACCTCATCATCAATTCCTAATTTATGTGTTTGGACAAATATTGGATCTAAAACTTCATCAACAGCTTTTTTTAATTCATCATTTGTCTTTATTATTTTTTCTATTTCTAAATTAGAAATTATGGTCTTAAAGGTTTTACCTTTAAATGTATGTTTTACAGGTAATAAAAGTAATGTAAAAGTAGTTGATATAAATAATATAATTATTAAAATAGTAGTAGCTATAGCACAAAGAAAATTTTTCATAAAATCACCTCTATATTTATAGTATATCAGTTTAATTATTAATAGTAAATATCATTTATATATTTTAATTATATTCATATTTTATATTAATTTGCTTTAAATTTAATAATTAATAATATTTGTAATTGTAAAATTTACTTTACACCAAATATTTTTAATTTCTTAAATATCCCGAATAAATTCCTTTGTTAATCAAAATTTGATGAAATAAGGAAATAAAGAGATGTAAAAAAAAGTGAACGCACCGAAA
>CANPWK010000065.1 GCA_947584105.1 uncultured Bacilli bacterium | reverse complement strand
AATTACTCACCTTAAAACTAAAATAGTAGTTACATGTCAAAATGAACGTAGTCAAATTAGAAATAAAGAAACAGCTTTAAAAGTATTAAAAAATAAATTGTATAACTTAGAATTAGAAAAAAAAGAGCAAGAATTATCAAAAATTAAAGGGGAAAATAAAGAGATTAATTTTGGTTCTCAAATTAGAACCTACACTTTACACCCTTATTCTTTAGTTAAAGATCATCGTACTAATTTAGAAAATATAAATCCTCAGAAAGTTTTGGATGGAGATATTGATAGTTTTATAAATGCTAATTTAAAGATGAGGTGATTTGGTTGTTAATTAAGAGAAATAAAGATTTAGATATAACTAATATTATGAGTAAAATATACAATAAAGACCGTATTATTAGGAGTGTTGAATTTTTAATTGGAATTTTTATAGTTGCAATAGCTTATAATGTTATACTGCTTCCCAGTAATATAACATATGGTATTGGTGGACTTGGAGTTATATTAAAAAAATTATTTAATTTTGATCCGTCAATTGTCATCTTGATTGGCTCTTTATTATTACTTATTTTAAGTTTTCTTACTTTAGGAAGAAATAAAACAATTCATACTATTGCTGGTAGTCTATTATATCCTTTATTTATTAAGCTAACAGAACCTTTTGCAAATTATGTTAATTTTGATTCATTAGAACCAGTTGTTATAGTTATAATAGGTGCAGTTATTAGTGGATTGGGATTAGGATTAGTTTTTAAAGCCGGTTATACATCGGGGGGAACTGATATTTTAAATGATATAGTTAGTAAATGTGCTAAAGTTTCGGTTGGGACTTCTATGGTAATTGTAGATGGATCGATAATTCTTCTTGGCTTATTAGTTTTTAATTTACCTACATTCATTTATTCGATAATCTCACTTTATATCATAAGTACTATTACAGATAAAGTTATTCTGGGAATATCCCAGTCAAAGACTTTTTATATCATTACTAATAATGAAACGACAATAAAGAAATTTTTATTACACAATTTGTGTCATGGAGTAACGGTTTTAAATGGTCGTGGCGGATATACAGGAGATAATCAAAAAGTTATAATGTGTACTATACCTACAAGGGAATATTTTATTGTAAAAGAAGGTATAAAACAGATTGATCCACAAGCATTTTTCTTAGTAACAGATGCTTATGAAGTATCAGGTGGAGCATAGGAGGTTAATATGGATTTAATTAGATTAAGGAATATCAATAAAACATATAAAAATGGTGTAACTGCTATTTATGATTTAGATTTAACGATAAAGAAAGGCGAATTTGTTTTTATTATAGGTGAGACAGGATGTGGAAAATCTACATTAATAAAAATGCTTTATCGTGAAGAGAAGCCTAGTAGTGGTAAAATTATAGTTGGGGGTATTAATGTTGCTAAATTAAGGAATGGTAATGTTTATAAATTACGAAGAAAAATTGGCGTTGTATTTCAAAATTTTCAACTGTTGCCTAAACTTACTGCTTATGAGAATGTTGCCTTTGCATTAGAAGTATTTGGACTTCCTAAAGATGAAATTCATAAAAAAGTAGTGAAAGTATTAGAATTAGTTGGATTGAAAAATAAAGCTAAACATTATCCAGATCAATTATCAGGCGGGGAACAACAGAGAGTAGCTATAGCTAGAGCTATAGTCAATGGCCCAAAATTATTAATTTGTGATGAACCAACAGGAAATTTGGACCCTAAAAAGAGTATGGAAATTATGGAAGTTTTAGAAGCAATCAATAAATTAGGAACTACTATTTTGATGGTTACACATGATATAGATATTGTAAAACAAATGGGTAAACGAGTTATTTTGCTAGATTCTGGGCAAATTGTTAAGGATTATGAAGAAGGGACGTATAAATGAAAGCATTAAGAATATTTTCAAGAAATATAAGAGATTCTTTTAAAAGTGTATTTAGAAATTTTTCATTATCAATTGCTTCTATATCTTGTATAACAATTACGTTGGTAGTTGTTGCTCTTTCTATAATTTTATCTTTGAATGTTAATAATTTTACAAAATCAATTGAAGGAAATGTTACAATTGTTGCATTTATAAATAATGATAAGGATGAGAAAGCTATTGAAAATATCAAACAAGAAATTATAAAATTAGATAATGTTAGCGAAAAGAATATAGAATTTAAAGATAAAGTTGAAATATCAAAAGAGATGATAAATGATTCTGAAATCATAAAAGGAGTTATGGAAGATATTTCAACAGAAAATACTCCAGTTCAAAACACATTTCAAGTTAAAGTAGACAAAATAGTAGATATAGGAAAAACTGCTAAGGCAATTGGTAAAATAGATGGTATTACTAATGTAAAATATGGTGAAGAAATGATTGATCAGTTAGTATCAGTATTTACAACTGTCCGCAAGTTTTGTATTTATCTTTTAATTGCATTAGTTATAGTTACTGCCTTTTTGATTGCTAATACAATTAAGATTACTATTTTTTCAAGAAAAAGAGAAATTGAAATTATGCGACTTGTTGGAGCAAGCAATACTAATATTAAGATTCCATTTATAATGGAAGGATTATTTTTAGGAATAATAGGTTCAATTTTACCGATATTACTAACCATTATAGGATATCAAAAAATATATCAACATTTCCATGGAAAAATGTTTACTTCATTTATTAAGTTAGTTTCACCAGTACCTTTTGTATATTATGTTTCATTAGTATTACTTGGAATAGGGATGATTGTAGGTATGTTTGGTTCTTGGCGAGCAGTAAAAAAATATTTAAAAATATAAAAATATCTGTGAAGATATTTTTATATTAATTTAGAGGTGTTTATGAATAGGTCAGAAGCTGAAATTTGGGAAAAATTATATTCTTTGGCAGAGAAATATTATAATCATTATGGTAATTTATTGATTCCTGCAAATTTCGAAACTCAAAATGGAATAGATTATGATAGTCATGGCTATGCACTTGGCGCTTGGATTAAAAGTCAAAGAGAAGCATATAAAAAAAGATTTACAACTGATAATAAAGAAAAAGATGATAGCATTTTAACTGATGATAAAATAGCCAAATTAAATAAAATTGGCATGGTTTATGATATCGTGAAAAATAAATGGGATAGTATGTATAATTTAGCTAAACATTATTATGAACATTATGGTAATTTACTTGTTCCACCCAATTTTAAAACTAAAGATGGAATTGATTATGATAATCAAGGCTATGCACTTGGCATTTGGATTAAAAATCAAAGAGAAGCATATAAAAAAAGGTTTACAGATAATAAAGAAAAAGATGATAACGTTTTAACTGATGATAAAATAGCTAAATTAAATAAAATTGGTATGGTCTATGATATTGTGAAAAATAAATGGGATAATATGTATACTTTAGCTAAATATTATTATGAACATTATGGTAATTTACTTGTTCCAGAAAATTTTAAAACCAAGAATGGAATTGATTATGATAATCAAGGTTATGCACTTGGTGCTTGGATTGCTAATCAAAGGTTAGCATACAAAAAAAGGATTGCAAATACTAATAAAGAAAAAGATGATAACGTTTTAACTGATGACAAAATAGCTAAATTAAATAAAATTGGTATGGTCTATGATGTTATGAAAAATAGATGGAATAGTATGTATATTTTAGCTAAAAATTATTATGAACATTATGGTAATTTACTTGTTCCATCTAATTTTAAAACTAAGAATGGAATTGATTATGATAATCAAGGTTATGCACTTGGCACTTGGATTGTTAATCAAAGATTAGCATACAAAAAAAGGTTTGGAAGCACTAAAAAAATAAAGGGCAATAATTGTGTCTTAACTGATGATGAAATAGAAAAGCTAAATAAAATTGGCATGGTTTACGATATTATACAAAATCAGTGGGATAATATGTATACTTTAGCTAAACATTATTATGAGCACTATGGTAATTTACTTGTTCCTTACAAATTTAAAACTAAGAATGGTTATGATTATGATGAAGATGGTCAAAGTTTAGGATTATGGATTAGGAATCAGAGAACAGCTTTTATAAATAGAATGATCCCTAAAAGTGATAGATATAGAAATTCACCACCATTAGATACTGATAAAGAAGAAAAATTATTAAAAATTGGTATGGTCTTTTTGGTTTCAAATGAAACGTGGGAACAAAAGTATAATCTTTGCTTAGAATATTATAAACATTATGGAAATTTACAAATTAAATCAAATTTTAAAACTCTTAATGGATACACTTATGACGAAAATGGAATTAATTTGTTTTCTTGGATGCACGAACAACGTATAGCCTATAAAAAAGGAAGATTAAATTCTGATAGGAAAAATAAATTAGATAAAATTGGATTTATTTATGAGGTTAAGAAAAATAGACAAAATAATATTAGCCTATGTAATAATTATAATTTAGATTATAATAAAAATAAATTTTTATTATTGATGCCATATCAAGTATTAAGTGCCAAAATCAATTATTTACTGGCTTTTGATTTACCATTAATTAATAATAATAAATTAAATCCTATTTTTAATATGAGTAATTTAAATATTCAAACTATATATGGGATAAGTATTGAACAATTAATTGAAAAGTATTATGAGAAAGGTGAGAGATATGTTTATTAAAAAATATCTTAATGATACTTATTTTAATTTATTATTAGATAATTATGAAATAGAATATTTAAAGTCATTTAATGAGGAACATTTTATAGCTGTTTATGAATTATTAAAAAAATATAATTTTTATTTTATAGATGATATTATTTTAAATTATTTAGAAATATTTGGATTAAGTCTTGATGATATAAAAATGAAAATTACCGAGATGAAAAATAAATATGGTGATAATTTTATTTATATTATAGGTCAAAACTTAAGCTTACTAAATAATTATTTTGATGTATAAAATATTGTATATTATTATAATTATACAATGTTTTTTTATTTAAAAACATAAACTTTAATATGAATAGATTTAGGTTTAAAAAAAAATTAAATAGAAAATTAAAAAAAAGAAACTATTTTATAATAATTTTTATAATTATAGCTATTTGTGTTATGATGATATTTAGATACATAAATAAAAAGATAACTCCTTTATTTTTATCTTTAGCTGAAAGTGAAACTGAGAAATTAGCTACTTTAATTATTAATGATGCAGTTGGAAAACAAGTGGCAGATGATTTAAAAACAGATAATTTATTTAATATTAATAAGGATAAAAATGATTTAATAACATCTATTGATTTTAATTCTAATATTGTAAATAAAGTTTTAACTACTATTACTAGTAGTGTTGAGCTGAATTTAAAATATTTAGAAGAAGGCAGAATTGATTTATTAAATTTACCAGATAGTATTCTTGTTAGTTACGATAAAAAAGATTTAGAAAAGGGGATTATTTATCGTATTCCTAGTGGTTCTGTATTTAATAATACAATTCTTAGTAATATTGGTCCTAAAATTCCAGTTAAGTTAAATTTAGTTGGTAGTATTGTTAGTAATATCAGAACCAAAACTACTAATTATGGTATTAATAATGCTTTAATAGAGGTATATGTTGATATTAAAGTTGGTTTGGAAGTGATTTTGCCTTATACTAAGAAAAAGACAGAGGTAAAAAGTAGTATTCCTATTGCTATTAAAATGATTCAAGGAAATGTACCATCATACTATTCCGGTGCATCTAGTGCTGATATTGCTATTCCTATTGAATAAAAATAAAAAATAATATATAATTAATTTGGTGGTAAGATGATTAAGCTAAATAATATATCATATGAACTTATAGAAAATTATAAAGATGGGTATGAGGAAACTCCATTAAAAGAAAAATATACAGATTACTTTGATGATTACGATTACATTTTAGGAGATTGGTCTTATGGCAAATTACGTTTAAAAGGTTTTTGTGAAAGAGCTAATAAAAAATGTAATAGAATCAATGATATTAAGTTTAAAGATAAATATGTAAAAGAATTATGTAGCTATGAATGT